>NZ_JBVIIE010000012.1:7070-80037 GCF_055569945.1 Streptomyces sp. NPDC031340 | reverse complement strand
GAAGGCAAGTGAGACTAGAGAATGGCGCGTCGCCCCCCCCCCCCCCCCCCCCCCCCCCCCCCGGCCGGTGCCGGGTGACGGGCTGTGGGTGGCCGGTCGCCGTCGTCCTCGTCCCGCGCGGAGCGCCTACGCGCCGCCCACCGCTGTCAGTAGTGCGAGCGGGGCGGAGGCCGACCGGGATTCGCGTACGCAGGCGTGCGGGTACGGGACCGGTTCCGGGTGGGTGTCCCGTCCGTATCCGGCGAGGACCTCCGGGAGCCGGTGGCCGGTCGCCGTCGCCGCGTCCACCAGGGCGTGCGCCACCGTGCGGGCCTCGTCGTGCAGGCCGTAGCGGGCCAGCCCCAGCGTGAGCAGCGCGTTGTCGTGCGGCCACACCGAACCCCGGTGGTACGACAGCGGGTGGTACGCCGGCTGCCCCGCCGCCAGCGTGCGCACCCCCCAGCCGGAGAAGAAGTCCGGCTCCAGCAGCCGCCGGCCCACCTGCTCGCCGTACTCCTTGTCCAGCAGGCCCGACCACAGCAGGTGCCCGGCGTCCGAGGCCAGCGCGTCCACCTGGCGGCCCTCGCCGTCCAGGGCCAGGGCGGGGAAGGAGTGCTCCCGCATCCAGAAGTCCCGCTGGAAGCGGTCGCGCAGATCGGCCGCCGCCTGCTCCAGCAGGGCCGCGTAGACCGCGTCGTCCCACACCGTCCGCGCCACCTGCGCGGTGCGGCGCAGCGCGTCGTAGGCGTAGCCCTGGGCCCCCGCCGCCATCACCGGGCCGGTCGCGCGGGTGCCGTCGGCCGAGCAGATGGCGCCGGGGGAGTCCTTCCAGTTCTGGTTGGCGAGGCCGTTGCGGTCGGCGCGGTAGACCAGGTAGCCGCGCGAGGTGAGCCCGCCGTGGTCGAGCATCCAGCCCACCGCCGCGCGGGCGTGCGGCTCCAGCCGGCGGGCCAGGGCCGTGTCGCCGGTCTGCTCGACGTACGCGCCCAGCAGCACCAGGAACAGCGGCGTCGCGTCCACGGAGCCGTAGTACCGCCCGTAGGGCACCTGCCCGAAGTGCGCCAGCTCGCCGTGGCGCACCTCGTGCACGATCTTGCCGGGCTGGGCCACCGAGCCCGCGCCGGTCTCCCCGGCCTGGGCGGCGGCCAGCGCGAGCAGCGTGGCGGCGGCCGGCCGCGGGCGGTACGGCAGGACGAAGAGGGAGGTGAGCAGGGCGTCCCGGCCCAGCAGGGTCAGGAACCAGGGGGCGCCGGCCGCCGGGACGCGCAGTTCCTCGCCGTCCGGTCCGGTCGCCGGGACCTGCAGCGATGCCAGGTCGGCCAGGCCCCGCGCGCAGGCCGCGGCCAGCTCCGGCCAGCCGGTCGGGAAGGCGACGCCCTCCACGAACTCGCCCTCCAGCTCCAGCAGCCGCTCGGTGGCCGCGGCGGGGGAGGCGGGCACCCACGGCTCGCCCGTCGCCCCGTGCGGACGAGCCGTCACCCGCAGCGCCAGCTCCACCGTGCCGTGCGGCGGGAGCTCCAGCGTCCACACCAGGCGGCGGGCGCCGGTGCCCGTCTCCTCCACGCCGTCCGGGGCGGGCTCGGCCGTCACGGTCGTACCGGAGCACCACTCGCCGCGCCGGTAGCCGAACTCCACCCCGTCGTCGAGGATCCGGCGGGAGCGCACCACGCCGGTCTTGGCGTAGGTGCGGTGGTCCGAGCGCAGCTCGAACTGGTCGGTGAAGTCGGCGTCCGCGGTGACCGCGAGGCGGACGGTCGTCGCCACCGGGCGGTTGCTGGTCACCCGCACCGACTCGACGAACGCGCCGTCGCCGACGGCCTGCTCCCGGAAGACCGTGCACGCGGGCGGCTCCTGGCGGCCGCCGCGCGGGACGAGGACGCAGCGCGCCGTGTCCCCGTCGGCGACCGGCGTCAGCGCCTCCGGCACCGCGCCGTCGACCGTCAGCTGCCAACGGCTGAGGTGCCGGGCGTCGCGCACGAACAACCCGTCCGGGGAGCCGGCCCCCCGGACGACACCGCTGATGTCCCCGCCGTCGCCCACGGCCGCGAAGGTCGCGCCGTGCACGAGCAGATGGTGCCGGTCCGTCATCCCCGGTCGCCTCCCCTTACTCCCTCGTCACTCATCCCGAACGTGCGCGCGCCCGTGGCGGACACGGCGTGTCCGGGGCGCGAGTGGAGCAGATCCAGCGCGAGGGCGGCGGTCCAGCTGAAGCCGCTCGCCCCGCACGCCTCGCCGGTGTACGGGTCGACGTACTCTGCGAAGCCGGTGGCGCCGGCCAGGCCGAGCACCGCCTCGCGCAGCGCGTCGGCGAGCTCCCGCTCGCCGTGCGTGCGCAGCCCGCGCTCCAGCAGCCAGCCGGTGTTGAACCAGGCCGGCCCCCGCCAGTAGCGGTGCGGGTCGAACGCCTCGCCGAGCAGGTCGTAGCTGGGGACCAGGCGGGTGGCGGTGCCGAGCCCGAAGTGCTCGCCGCGGGCCGTGCGCACCAGGGCGGCGGCGACCTCGCGGGGCAGGGTGGGCAGCAGCAGCGGGATCAGGCCGGACACGCTCCGCTCGGGGATCCGTTCGCCGCTCACCACGTCCCGGCAGAAGAACATGCCCTCCGCCGGGTCCCACAGCCGGTCCACGAGGACCGACGTCAGCCGCTGCGCGCGCGCGTGCCGGGCCGTGCCGGTGGCCCCCAGTTCGCGGGCGATCCGGGCCAGCGCGTGCTCGGAGGCGATCAGCAGGGCGTTGAAGCAGGGGTCCTCGACGGCGAAGCCCGCCCCCGCGCCACCGCCCGGGCGTACGGCTCGCGTGGCCGGCCGGTCGGCGTAGCCCCGGTCCCGGTAGTCGGCCGCCAGCCGCACGTAGCGTCCGTAGTCCAGGTCCGTCGGCCGGTCCTCGGGCGAGCCGTGGGCGAGGTCGGCGCGCCGGAAGGAGCGGGCCGGGGCGGGGGTGACCCGGCTCAGCGGCGCGTCCCAGCAGGGGCTGTTGTCCATCCCCTGCTCCCAGGGGTGCACGACGGACGCCAGCCCGCCCCCGCCCAGGTCCCGCCGGTGCATCAGATAGCGGTGCCAGGCGGCCAGCCGCGGGTACACCCGGGTCAAGAACCCGCGGGCCCGGGACAGGCCAGGATCGGCGCGGTGCACCAGCCAGGCCGCCAGCGCGTGCACCGGTGGCTGCACGATGCCGGAGGTCTGTACGGTGCGCGGGGCGCCCGCAGCGCGCCCCGCGGTCGAGGAGCGCCAGAAGTCGGGGCTCGGGAAGTACGCGTCGAGCGGGACGGAGGGGTTGAAGACGATGTGCGGGACGCGTCCGTCGCCCCACTGGGCGTCCAGCAGCGTCTCCAGCTCCGTCTGGGCCCGTAACGGCGACAGGTGCCTCAGGCCGATGGCGATGAACGCGGAGTCCCACGACCACTGGTGCGGGTACAGGCCGCGGGAGGGCACCGTCGAGCTGCCCCTCCAGTTGTCCTCCAGCACGCGCGCCGCCGCGCGGTGCAGCGGGTCCGCGGCCGGTGAGTCCGCCGGGGCTGCGGTGGACGTTGTCCTCAGGGCTGCTGTCGGGGTTGCCGTCGGGGTTGCCGTCGGGGCGGTCGGGGTTGCCGTCGGGGGCGGATCGTATGCGAAGGCTCGCTCGGTGACGCGGGCGGTGAGTTGGGCGGTGCGATCCACTCGGGGCTCCCCGAAAGACGTGCGGCCGACCGGTTCGGTCGTGGGTACCGTAGGGTTACGTCTATTTAACACGCAAAACTCAATATGTAATGCAGGCTTGAAAAGCACAAGGGGGTGCGCATGAAGGGACGAGGGCAGGGAGGACAGGCTCGCGCCGGTGATCTGCTCGAACTGGTGCGCAGCGGGCGGGCCACCACGCGCGGCGCGCTCCAGCAGGCCACCGGGCTGTCCCGGGCCACCGTCGGCCAGCGCCTGGACCGCCTGTTCCGCGCGGGCTGGCTGCGCGAGGGGGCCGGCGGCCCGGTCGACTCGCCGCTGGGCGGCCGCCCCTCCATCACCCTGGAGTTCGACGACGAGCACGCCGTCGTCCTCGCCGCCGACCTCGACACCCGCCACGCCCGCGCCGCCGTCCTGTCGCTGACCGGCGAGATCCTCGCCGAGCAGGCGGGCGCGCAGTCCGTCGAGGACGGCCCGGACGCCGTGCTGGGCGAGCTCGGCGGCTGGTTCGCCGAGCTGCTGACCAAGGCGGGGCGGCGCGCCGGGGACGTCTGCGGCATCGGGCTCGCGGTGCCCGGGCCCGTCGACAGCGAGACCGGCCGGGTGGTGCAGCCGCCGATGATGCCGGGCTGGGACGGCTACGACATAACCGGCCGCCTGGCCAGGGCCTTCACCGAGCGCACCGGCGCCCCGGCGGTCCCGGTCCTGGTCGACAACGACGCCAACCTCATGGCGTACGGCGAACAGCGCGCCGGATACCCCGACTGCTCGGCGTTCGTGCTGGTCAAGGTGTCGACCGGAATCGGCGCCGGCGTCGTCGTCGGCGGCTCCGTCTACCGGGGCGTCGACGGGGGCGCCGGCGACATCGGGCACATCCGGGTGGGCGCGGAGGCGCTGTGCCGCTGCGGTTCCTACGGCTGTCTCGCCGCTGTCGCCAGCGGCTGGGCGGTGGCGCGGCGGCTGACGGAGGCCGGGGTGCCGGCCGAGTCCGGCTCGGACGTGCGCGAGCTGCTGGCGGCCGGGCACCCGGACGCGGTGGGCTTCGCGCGGGAGGCCGGGCGGCGGGTCGGGGACGTGCTGGCGACCGTGGTGACGCTGCTGAACCCGGGGGTGCTGATGATCGCCGGCGATCTGGCCGGAACCCCCTTCCTGACCGGCGTGCGCGAACTGCTCTACCAGCGGGCACTGCCGCGTTCCACCGCTCATCTGGACGTCGTCACCGCGCGGCTGGGCGAGCGGGCGGCGCTGGTGGGGGCCGGGGCGCTGGTGGTGGAGCACCTGTACGCGCCGGAGGCGGTGGAGGAGCGCCTGCGGGCGCTCGGGGTGTGATCTTCGGCGGGATGTGTGAGCGTGTTTGGTGCGGGTGTGTTCGCCGGCGGCCGTGTGACACGCAAGTCGCCGTTCCAGGACGCGTCCGCATGGTGAAACCGGACCCTCTGCGGGAGCGTGATTCTCGCCACCCTTGATAAGGGTTCCGCTCAGATGAGCGGATCTTGCGCGACTGCACTTTTCCAAGGGGTGGCACTCAGTGCCATCACTTGATCGTTCATCGATCGAAATCAGGCGTGCCGTAAGCCGCTCAGATGAGCGCCCAGGAAGCCTCTACGGGGGTTGATGTGTTCAAGAAGTGAAAACACTCGCCCGTTGTCGCTTGCCAAGCTTTGACTTTCGATCCGCTGGCAGCCGACTGGTTACGGGCGCATGACGCGCAAGTGGACGTACCCATGGGCCTTCGATCTGGGTATGTTCCTCGCCGTCAGGGCAGCCACCGCGTCCTCGAGGAGTCGAGACCCGTGTCGGAAAACAAAGAACCCCACGTAGCCGCGCAGGCCAACAGCGTTGAGGGCGTGAAGTTCGTTTACGACTTCACCGAGGGCAACAAGGACCTCAAGGACCTCCTCGGCGGCAAGGGCGCCAACCTCGCCGAGATGACGAACCTCGGCCTCCCGGTCCCGCCCGGCTTCACCATCACCACCGAGGCCTGCAAGGTCTACCTCGACAGCGGCGAGGAACCGGCGGCACTGCGTGACGAGGTGAGTGCGCACCTCTCCGCCCTCGAGGAGAAGATGGGCAAGAAGCTGGGGCAGGCCGACAACCCCCTCCTCGTGTCGGTCCGCTCCGGGGCGAAGTTCTCCATGCCCGGCATGATGGACACCGTCCTGAACATCGGCCTGTCCGACAAGTCGGTCCAGGGCCTGGCCAAGCAGGCCGGTGACGAGCGGTTCGCCTGGGACTCCTACCGGCGGCTGATCCAGATGTTCGGCAAGACCGTCCTCGGCGTCGACGGCGACCTCTTCGAGGACGCGCTCGACAAGGCCAAGGCGGCCAAGCAGGTCACGGTCGACACCGAGCTGGAGGCCGCCGACCTCAAGAAGCTGGTCACCACCTTCAAGAAGATCGTCAAGAAGGAGGCCGGCCGGGACTTCCCGCAGGACCCGCGCGAGCAGATGGACCTCGCCATCAAGGCGGTCTTCGACTCCTGGAACGGCGACCGCGCCAAGCTCTACCGCCGTCAGGAGCGCATCCCGCACGACCTGGGCACCGCGGTCAACGTCTGCTCGATGGTCTTCGGCAACCTCGGCCCCGACTCCGGCACCGGCGTCGCCTTCACCCGCGACCCCGCCTCCGGCCACCAGGGCGTCTACGGCGACTACCTGCAGAACGCGCAGGGCGAGGACGTGGTAGCGGGCATCCGCAACACCGTCCCGCTCGCGGAGCTGGAGCGGATCGACAAGAAGTCGTACGACCAGCTCATGCAGATCATGGAGACCCTGGAGAACCATTACAAGGATCTCTGCGACATCGAGTTCACCATCGAGCGCGGCCAGCTGTGGATGCTGCAGACCCGCGTCGGCAAGCGCACCGCCGGCGCCGCCTTCCGCATCGCCACCCAGCTCGTCGACCAGGGCCTGATCGACGAGACCGAGGCGCTGCAGCGCGTCAACGGCGCCCAGCTCGCGCAGCTGATGTTCCCGCGCTTCGACGAGCACGCCAAGACCGAGCAGGTCGGCCGGGGCATCGCGGCCTCGCCGGGCGCCGCGGTCGGCAAGGCGGTGTTCGACTCCTACACCGCCGTGAAGTGGTCGCGCTCGGGCGAGAAGGTCATCCTGGTCCGCCGCGAGACCAACCCCGACGACCTCGACGGCATGATCGCGGCCGAGGGCATCCTGACCTCCCGCGGCGGCAAGACCTCCCACGCGGCCGTGGTCGCCCGCGGCATGGGCAAGACCTGTGTGTGCGGCGCCGAGGAGCTCGAGGTCGACACCAAGCGGCGCCGGATGACGGTGCCCGGCGGGCACGTGGTGGAGGAGGGCGACCTCATCTCCATCGACGGCTCCACCGGCAAGGTCTACCTCGGCGAGGTCCCGGTCGTGCCGTCGCCGGTCGTGGAGTACTTCGAGGGCCGCATGCACGCGGGCGCCGACGACGCCGACGAGCTGGTCGAGGCCGTGCACCGGATCATGGCGTTCGCCGACCGCAAGCGCCGCCTGCGGGTGCGCGCCAACGCCGACAACGCCGAGGACGCGCTGCGCGCGCGGCGGTTCGGCGCCCAGGGCATCGGCCTGTGCCGCACCGAGCACATGTTCCTCGGCGACCGGCGCGAGCTGGTGGAGCGGCTGATCCTGGCCGACACGGACGCCGAGCGCGAGGAGTCGCTGAAGCAGCTGCTGCCGCTGCAGAAGCAGGACTTCGTCGAGCTGTTCGAGGCGATGGACGGCCTGCCCGTCACCATCCGCCTGCTCGACCCGCCGCTGCACGAGTTCCTGCCCGACATCACCGAGCTGTCGGTGCGCGTCGCCCTCGCCGAGGCCCGCAAGGACCCGCACGAGAACGACCTGCGCCTGCTCCAGGCGGTGCACCGGCTGCACGAGCAGAACCCGATGCTGGGCCTGCGCGGCGTGCGCCTCGGCCTGGTCATCCCGGGCCTGTTCACGATGCAGGTCCGCGCCATCGCCGAGGCCGCGGCCGAGCGCAAGAACGCCAAGGGCGACCCGCGCGCGGAGATCATGATCCCGCTCGTCGGCACGGTCCAGGAGCTGGAGATCGTCCGCGAGGAGGCCGACCAGGTCATCGCCGAGGTGCAGGAGGCCACCGGCACCGAGCTGAAGCTGGCGATCGGCACGATGATCGAGCTGCCGCGCGCCGCGCTGACCGCCGGCCAGATCGCCGAGGCCGCGGAGTTCTTCTCCTTCGGCACCAACGACCTCACCCAGACGGTGTGGGGCTTCTCCCGGGACGACGTGGAGGCCTCGTTCTTCACGGCCTACCTGGAGAAGGGCATCTTCGGTGTGTCGCCGTTCGAGACGATCGACAAGGACGGCGTCGGCTCCCTGGTGCGGGCCGCCGCGAAGGCCGGCCGGGAGACCCGCCCGGACCTGAAGCTCGGCGTGTGCGGCGAGCACGGCGGTGACCCGGAGTCGGTCCACTTCTTCCACGAGGTGGGTCTGGACTACGTCTCCTGCTCGCCGTTCCGCATCCCCGTGGCCCGTCTGGAGGCCGGTCGCGCGGCCACCCAGTCGGAGGGCAGCGACCACCGCTGACCCGGGGGCCGGCCCCCTCACCGGCCCCCCAACGGCTCCGGAGCCGTCTCCGGTCCCCGACCAGACCGATCGGGGGCGGCTCCGGTGCTCACCCGGAAGGGCCGGCCTCCCTCACCGGCCCTCCACCCGCTCCGGAGCCGTCTCCGGTCCCCGACCAGACCGATCGGGGGCGGCTCCGGACCTCACCAGAAGGGGCGGCACCCTTGTGCGGGGGTGCCGCCCCTTCCGTAGGTTTCCGTACGTTGGAGACCCGGGCACCCGCCCGGACCCGTCCGAGGGAGACTGCCGATGACCGGCTGGAACGTGAGCGCCGTACCCGACCAGAGCGGCCGGACCGCCGTCGTCACCGGCGCCAACAGCGGGCTCGGCTACGTCACCGCACGGGAGCTGGCGCGCCGGGGCGCCCACGTGGTGCTGGCCTGCCGCAGCGAGGCACGCAGTGCGGCGGCGGCCGGCCGGATCGCCGGCGAGGTGCCGGGCGCGGCGGTCGAGTGCGCCCGGCTCGACCTGGCCGACCTGCGCTCCGTCCGGGAGTTCGCGGACGGCTTCCGCCACGAGCGGCTCGACCTGCTGGTCAACAACGCCGGGGTGATGGCGCTGCCGTACGGGACGACCGCGGACGGGTTCGAGACCCAGTTCGGCGTCAACCACCTGGGGCACTTCGCGCTCACCGGACTGCTCGCGCCCTTCCTGCTGGCCACCCCCGGCGCCCGCGTGGTGACCGTCTCCAGCCTGATGCACGCGCTGGCCAACATCGACATCCGCGACCTCAACAGCGAGCGCCGCTACCACCGCTGGCTCGCCTACGCCCGCTCCAAGACCGCCAACCTGCTCTTCACGCACGAGCTCGCGCGCCGGTTCGCGGCGCACGACGCGGACGTGGTGGCGGCCGCCGCCCACCCCGGATACGCGGCCACCAACCTCCAGGCCGCCGGTCCCCGGATGGCGGGACGGCGGACGGCCGAACGGTTCGTCACGCTCGGCAACCGGCTCCTCGCGCAGTCGGCCGAGGCGGGCGCGCTGCCCGTCCTGTACGCCGTCACCGCCCCCGGCGTGCGCCCCGACTCCTTCACCGGCCCGTCCTTCGCGATGTGGCGCGGCGCGCCCGCCCCGTCCTGGCGGGCGCCGTGGACCGTCGACGACACGATGGGCCAGCGGCTGTGGGCCGCCTCCGAGCGGCTGACCGGGGTGACGTACGCGTGACCGCCCGCGTGGGCCGGCGGGTGCGCCGTGTCCGGGCCGGCCGATAAGGCCGGAGCTTTGCCGCGGCAACCGGGGAAGCCCATATTTTCTCCAGGCTTTGCCATACCCGCGGATTCGGCGACATGTGACCGGCGTCACATGTAATTTCCTGGACAGTCGAGCGGATACCCCGATTCGATAGAGCCAGCGAGGCCGAAAACCTCGGTCTCCTAAACACGGGGGAATTACCCGAATCTTGTCGTTGGCAATGGCGCTGAACGAGAGGTGGGGGCGTGTCAGTGATCCTGACGTGCGCGAAAAGAGCTGTCCGGTTACACCCTCCGGAATCCGATGGGCCGTCCGTGCCGCTGGACCGCAGGTGCGCAGCGGGCGGAACGGCCGGCGCATGCTGAGCCGCCTCCTCCCGGCACCGGGCCCCGCTCGCGTCCTCACCGGCGTCACCCTGGTCCACACGCTCGGCCAGGGGCTCTGGATGGCGCTGAACGCCATCTACGCGACCACCGTCCTGCACCTGTCGCCCGGCCAGTTCGGCATCGGCGTCGGGACAGCCGCCGGCACCGCCCTCGCGGTCAGCACCCCGACGGGCCACCTGGCCGACCGGGTCGGCCCGCGCTCCGTCCAGATCTGGTCGTTCATCGCCCTCGGGCCGCTCACCGCGGCCCTCCTCGTGGTGGACGGATTCGCCCAGTACGTCGCGGTGGTCAGCGTTCAGGGCGTCGCCTACAGTGCCAGCCGCAGCGCCAGGATGGCCATGGTCGCGGGCCTCGTCCCCGCTGAGCAGCGGGTCTCCGTACGCGCCTATCTGCGGGCCACCAGCAACGTCAGTGTCACCGTCGGCGCGGCGCTGGCCGGCATGCTGCTGGCCGTCGACTCGGTCGGGGCGTACAAGCTGGCCGTCGCCTTCAACGCCGCCACGTACCTGACCACCGGACTGCTCACCCTGCTCCTGCCCCCCGTCCCCGCGCAGCCGGCCCGGCCGGGGCCCGCGCTGATCGTGCTCAGGGACCGGCCGTACCTGACCTTCATCGTGCTGGACGGGCTGCTGTCGATGCACAACCTGCTGCTCGACGTGGTCCTGCCGCTGTGGGTGCTGCGCCACACCCACGCCCCCAGGTGGATCATCGCGGCCATCCTCTTCACCAACACCGTCGCGGTGGTGCTGCTCCAGGTCAGGGCGGCGCGCGGGACGGACGAGCCGCCCGCGGCCGCCAGGGCCTCGCGCTCCGGATCACTGTGTCTCGCGGTCGCCTGCATCGTGTTCGCGCTGACCGGCGGCGCCTCCGCCGCGGTCGCCGGCGTGCTGCTCCTGGTCGGCGCCCTCGCCCACGTCCTGGGTGAGATCCGGCAGTCCGCCGGCAGTTGGGGCATGTCGTTCGGGCTGGCGCCCGAGCACGCCCAGGGCCAGTACCAGGGCACCTACGCCATGGGGGCGGACCTGGGCAAGATGATCGCTCCCGCCCTGCTGACCTGGCTCGTCATCCAGCACGGCGCCCTCGGCTGGATCGTCATGGCCGTCGGCTTCGCGATCGTCGGGGCCGCCATGCCGCCCGTCGTCAACTGGGCCGTGCGAGGCAGCGGGGCCGCCTCCGACCCGGTCGCGGCCTGACCCGGAAAAACATCCGCGGAATGTCCCGGCGACTCGGGTGATTCCGCACGGTTCCACCATTGCTCCGACGCTCTTTCCGTCGCGGCCGTAATTCGGCACGAGGCGCCGTACGGAACGTTTCGATTTCATCGCCGCCCTCATCGAATTGCGGCGCGCCCATGGAACGGCCTGAGCGTGTTCGGCATGCCCGCAAACAGGGGATGCGCATATTCCGTGCGGAAAGCGAATGAACGACTACGAGGAGAACGTGACAGTGGACGAAAATACCGCCGCCTTGTCCACTGCGGCACCGGCAGCCGCGGCACCCGCATCGGTGACCGGGGCCCCGGCGCTGCAGCTGCCCGTCCGCGACATCGCCGACGGGGCCGTGCCGCCCGCGGGCGCCGGGAGCCACTCCTGGGCCGCCGGCCGCGGCGCCGGCACCACCGCGCCACCGGCCGCGGCCCCCGGGACCGCTCTCGCGGACCTGGCGCACGCCGCCTTCACGGTGCTCCTGCACCGCTACAGCGGCCAGGACGACATCGCCCTGGCCCGCGCGGGCGGACCCGGCGGTGCGCCCCTCGACCGGCCCGCGGCCGTTCGCTCCCACGACACCCGGGAGCCGACCCTGACCGCCCTGGCAGCCGCCCTCGGCGCCCGGTACCGCGAAGCGGCCCGCGCCGCCGCGCCCGGCGAACCGGCCGGCCTCGGCGGCGGTCTGCGGGCCGGCACCGTCCACTCCGACGGCGCCACGACCGGCCTCCCCGAGGGCTTCGCGCTCCTCCTCGACATCTCCGAAACCGCCGGCCACGCGGCCCGGTTCACCCTGCACTACGACCGCGGGCTGTTCACCCCGGAACTGGTCGAGCGCATGGCCGCCAACCTCGACACCCTGCTGCGCCACGCCGAACAGCACCCGCGGACGCCCGTCGCGGACCTGCCGCTGCTCTCCGAGCGCGAGACCCGCCGTCTCCTGCGGGAGTTCAACGACACCGCCCGCCCCTACGACCGCGGCACCACCCTGCACGCCCTCGTCGAGGCCCAGGCCGCCCGCACCCCCGACGCCCCGGCCGTCGAGTGGCGCGGCTCGGTGCTGACGTACCGCCGGCTCGACCAGCGGGCGAACCGGATGGCGCGCGCACTCGGTGCTCTCGGGATCGCCCCCGGCTCCCGGATCGGCCTCTCGCTGCCCCGCACCCACCGCGCCGTCGTCCTGCTGCTGGCCATCCACAAGGCGGGCTGCGCCTACGTCCCCCTCGACCCGGCCTACCCCGCCGACCGGCTGACCGCCATCGCCGCGACGGCCGACATGGCCGCCGTCGTCCACGACGCGGACGACACCCCCGACTGGCTCGCCGGCGTGTCCGCGACCCCGCTGCCGTGGGCGGAGCTGTGGGAGAAGTCGTTCGCCGAGGACGACACCCCGCCGGACGTCACCGTCGGCCCGGAGGCCGCCACCCACCTCATCTACACCTCCGGCTCGACCGGCCTGCCCAAGGGCGTGGTGATCGGCCACCGCAACGTGGTGGCGCTGCTGGCCTGGTCCGAGGCCACGTACACACACGAGGACCTGGCCCGGGTGCTGTTCTCCACCTCCCTCAACTTCGATCTGTCGGTGTACGAACTGTGGGCCCCGCTCACCCGCGGCGGCTGCGTGGTCGTCGTGGACAACGTCCTCGCGCTCACCGAGGACGAGGGGCTGCGCCCGACCCTGGTCAACACCGTGCCGAGCGCCCTGAACGTGCTGCTCCAGCGCGCGGCCGTGCCCGCGTCGGTGCGGGTGCTCAACGTCGCGGGGGAGTCGCTGTCGAAGGAGCTGGTGAACGCCGCGTTCGCCACCACGGGCGTGCGGCGGCTCCACAACCTGTACGGGCCGTCGGAGGACACCACCTACTCGACGTGGAAGTGCTTCACCGGCCCGACCACCGAGACCCCCTCGATCGGCGTCCCGGTCCACAACACCGTCGCCTACCTGCTCGACGCCGACGGCAGGCCCGTCCCGCACGGCGCCACGGGCGAGCTCCACCTCGGCGGCGACGGCCTGGCCGGCGGCTACATCAACGACCCCGAGCGCACCGCGGCCGTGTTCACGACCGCCCCGGCGCACCTCGGCCCGGTACCCGGCGGACGGCTGTACCGCACCGGCGACCTGGCACGCTGGACCGAGGACGGCGAACTCCGCTTCCTCGGCCGCAAGGACAACCAGGTCAAGGTGCGCGGCTTCCGCATCGAACTCGGCGAGATCGAATCGGTGGTCCGCGAGGTGGTGGGCCTGCGCGACATCGCGGCCCTGGCCGTGCGTACCGGCACCGACACCCGGCTGGTCTGCCACGTGGGCAGCGACGGCGCCGAGGTGACCGCCGAGGCGGTGGCCGCCCATCTGCGCGCCAAGCTGCCGCACTACATGCAGCCCGCCGAGATCGTCATCGAGGACCGGCTGCCCCGTCTGCCCAACGGCAAGGTCGACCGTACGGCCCTCGCCGCCCGCGCGGTCGGCCGGGGCACGGACACCGCCGCCGTGTTCACCGGCGACGACCCCGACGAGGCCCGCGTCGCCCGGGTGTGGGCCGAACTCCTCGGCCTGCGCGGCATCTCCTCCGACCTGGACTTCTTCTCGGTCGGCGGCCACTCCCTGCTGGCCACCCTGCTCGCGGCCAGCCTGTCCGACGTCGCCGGCCGGCCCGTCCGGGTGGCGGAGATCCACGGCCACCGCACCCTGGCGGAGCAGGCGGCACTGCTGCGCCGCACCCGCGAGCGGGCGGCCGGCCCCCAGGCCCCCGCCGGCGCCTCCGCGCGGCTGCGCGCCGTCGCCGACACCCTCCGCCAGTCCGCCCGGGGCCACGGCGTCCCCGGCGCGGGCACCGCGGTGTACCTCGACGGCACGCTGGAGCTGACCTACCACGGTGTCACCGACACCGCCGCGCGCACCCCGTACGGGCCCCGGACCCGGCAGCGCGTCACCTGCATCACCAAGCCCATGCTGGCCTTCGTCGCGCTGCGCCTCGTCGACCGCGGACTGATCGGCCTCGACGAGCCGCTCCACGAACTGCTGCCGCGGGCGTTCCGCCGCCGCGACGGCCGCACCGTCGAGGTCACCCTGCGGCACCTGCTGTCGCACACCAGCGGCGTCGACGACTCCTACGAGGTCTGGCACGACACCGACCTGCCCGACCTCGACGCCTACCTGGACACCCTGGCCGGCTACGGCCAGCTCTTCGAGCCCGGCGAGGTCTTCGCCTACTCGGCGGTCGGCACCTCGATCGTCGCCGCCGTGATCGAGAAGCTCCTCGGGATCCCCTGGCGCCGCGCGGTCAACGAGCTGCTGCTCACCCCGCTCGGCATCGAGGAGATCCCGCCGACCCGCACCGAGGACGGCCACTACGGGCGCACCGTCTCCACCGGCTACGTATGGACCGAACAGGTCAAGCAGTACCTGCGCCACGACCCGCCGAGGCAGACCGTCGCCGACGACGCCGCCGGCTCGTTCTCCGTCTGCCTCACCCTGGCGGAACTGGCGAAGATCGCCCTGCTCGCGGTGAACGACGGCGTCACCCCCGACGGCGAGCGCCTGCTGTCCGCCGGGCTCGCCCGGCAGATGCGCACACCGCAGATCCCCGTCCCCGGCCACCACTTCATGCACGCCTGGGGCCTGGGCTGGCTGATGTTCGGCCCGGCCGCCTTCGGCTTCAACTCCAACGGCAGCGGCCACCACAACTTCGTCCAGATCTTCCCCGAGGAGCGTTCCTTCCTGCTCCTGCTCGCCAACGCCTACCCGGTGTTCGGCCTCTACGAGGACGTGCTGCGGGCCTTCACCGGCGAGGGACTCATCCGCACCGGCCGCCCGTTCGAGATGGACCTCGACGACTGCCCCGGGCTGTACGCCTCCGACGGCTACCGGCTGCACGTCGAGCGCGGCGCCGAGCACCTGCGCTACGCCTACTCCGAACGCCGGCCGGACGGCGGCTGGCAGTGCCTGGACGAAGGGGACCTCGTCCTGTCCGGCGCGGGCGGGTTCAGCTCCATCTCCGAGAAGAACATCCTCGCCGGTTCCATCTCCTTCATTCCCACACCCGGTACCGCCACCCCGGGCTTCGTCCGCATCGGCCAGCGGTTCGCGAGGAGAACCCCATGACAGACCCACACCACCCGACGGACCGGCAGGGCAGCGGACGGCACGTGGTCTTCGTGACCTGGAAGGCCGGCAACGCCCCGGCGTTCGAGGCGGCCAAGCGGCTCGGCCACCACGTGACCCTCATCCGCTCCCTGCTCATGGAGCAGGCCCAGAACATCGACTTCGAAGCCTCCCCCTACGCCCGGTTCGTCGACCGGGTGCACGTCCTGAAGGACGCCACCGATCCCGACGCCCTGCTCGCCTGCGTCCGGGCCGTCCACCGGGAGCGGCCGGTCGACGGGTTCGTCGCCACCGTCGACGCGCTGGTGGTCCCCGTCGCCCGGATCGCCGAGGAACTCGGGGTGCCGTTCACCGACGCCGCCGCCGCGGCCGCCGCCAAGCAGAAGGACCGCTGCCGCCGGATCCTCGCGGAAGCCGGCGTCGACCGCACCCGGCACGCCGTCGTCGACGGCGCGGAGGAGGCCACCGCCTTCGCGGCCGCCACCGGCTACCCGGTCGTCGTCAAACCCGCCCGGGGCTCCGGCAGCGAGGGCGCGCACGTCGTCGCCGACGAGCGGCACCTGGCCGACGTCCTCGGACGCGCCGACGAGGCCGTCTACGCGGCGGGCATCCTCGTCGAGGAGTACCTCGGCGGACGCTTCCTGTCCGCCGAGATCGGCCTCTCCCACGGCCGGTTCCTGCGGCTGGCCGTCAGCGAGCGCTCCACCTGGCACCGCCACGAGGCCCTGGAGACCGGTACGACGATCCCGGCGGGCATCACCGCCGACGAGCACGACCGTGTGATGGAGTTCGCCGAAGCCGTCGTCGGCGCGCTCGGCCTGCGGCTCGGCATCTTCCACGTGGAGATCATGCTCGGCGCGGACGGCACGCCCCGGCTCATCGAGGTCAACCCGCGCCTGATGGGCTCCTGCCTGCCGAACCTGTTCCGGCTCGCCGGCGGCGGGGACATCTTCGAACTGCTGGTACGCATCCACCTGGACGAGCCGGTCGAGCGCGGCCCGAGCGCCTTCACCCACTACGCGACCGTCCGCTGGTTCGGCGCCGCCGACACCGTCCCGAAACCCGACCGCGTGCCCGGCCTCGACTGGGCCGCCGCCGAGTACGGCGACAGTCTGCACGCGTTCACCGTCCGCTTCCCCGACGGCGACACGCTCGTCCCCTGCCGGGGCAACCTCGGCAACTTCGGCGAGGTGCAGGTCGTGCACGCCGACCGTGCGACATCGATCCGCATCGCCGAGGACATCGTCCGCGGCATGGCCGACCGGCTCGGCTTCGAGGTGACCGGATGACGGCCACGACCGGGGACCGGATGACGGCCACCACCGCCTTCTACGACCAGACCCGCAGGCAGCTCGCCCGGTTGGGCCTGCCCGAAGGGGACCCGCAGCGCGTCCCCGACTCCGGCGGGACGTTCCCCGACGGTGGGCACTTCCGCATCGAGGTGCCCACCGTGAACTCCGTCCGGGCCGCCGAGACGCTGCTCACCGAGAGCCGCCGCCGGGGCTTCACCATCAACCGGATCACCGAGACCCGCGGCATGTGCCGGCACACGGCCCGCGAGATCGGCGAGTACGTCGCCCTGGGCGAGGAGTACGGGGCCGAGATCCTCATGTCGGTCGGACCGCGCGCCGCCTACGACATCGGCGGCAGCGTCCAGACCCCGGAAGGCTCCCGCATCGCCTACCGGCTGCGCGGCCAGGAGCAGATCGTCCGGGCCGTCGAGGACGTCAAACGCGGCATCGGCCTGGGCGTACGCGGCTTCGTCGTCTACGACGAGGGCCTGCTGTGGGTGCTCGGACGCCTGCGCACCGCCGGCGAACTGCCCGCCGGCATCCACCTGAAGGTCTCCGCGCACTGCGGACAGGGCAACCCGGCCTCGGCGCAGATGCTGGAGATGCTCGGCGCGGACAGCTTCAACCCGGTACGTGACCTGACCCTGCCCATGATCGCGGCCCTCCGGCAGGCGGTCGCGATCCCGCTGGACTGCCACGTGGACAACCCCAGGGCGTCCGGCGGGTTCATCCGCACCTACGAGGCCCCCGACATCGTCCGCGCCGCCGCACCCGTCCATCTCAAGACGGGCAACAGCGCCCTCGACGGCCACGGCGTCAGCCCCACCCCCGAGCAGCTCGACGACATCCTGCGGCAGGTGGAGATCGTGACCGAGTTCCTCGGCCGGCACCATCCGCGGGCCCGCCAGAGCGGCACCCGCTCCGCCGGCCTCGCCCTGGAACCCGCGGGCGCCGTCCCGGTCAAGGAGGCCTGACCCATGTGCCGCATCTACGGCTGCTTCGGCGGCGAACGCGCCGCCCCCGGCGTACTGGAGGCGGTGGCCGCGGCGATGCTCCCGGGCGGACCCGACGAACAGACCGTCCGGCGCGGCGACGGGTGGGCGCTCGGCACCGACCGGCTGGCCGTCCAGGGCGTCGAATCCGGCCACCAGCCCTTCCGGCGCACCCGGCTGACCTGCGTGTTCAACGGCGAGATCTACAACCACCGGCAACTGCGCGCCGAGCTCGCCGCACACGGGTACACCTTCGACGGCGACTGCGACGGCGACGTCCTGCTGCCGCTGTACGAGCTGTACGGGGACGCGTTCACCTCCCGCCTGGAGGGCATGTTCGCCGTGGCGCTCGTCGACGAGCGCGAGGAACCCGTCCTCAAGCTCTTCACCGACCACGCCGGCATGAAGTCGCTCTACTACTACCTGTCCGCCGACGGCCGCCGGCTGCGCTTCGCCTCCGAACTGACGGCCCTCAGCCGCTTCCCCGACTTCCCCGGCGAACTCGACCCGCTCGCCGTCGACCGCTACCTCGGCGGCAAGGCCGTCTGGGGACCGGGCACCGTCCACCCCCGGGTCCGCACCCTGGAGCCCGGCTCCACCCTGCGCTTCACCGACGGGCGGACGACGCTCACCCGCACACCGCTGCCACCCGCGGAGCCCGCCTGGCCCGGCGGCGAGCCGACCGTCGCGGCCGCGGCCGGACTCCTCGACGAGCTGCTGCGCACCGAGATGGGCCGGATGCTCGACGCCGACGTCCCCGTCTGCGTCATCACCAGCGGCGGGCTGGACTCCAGCTACACCACGGCCCTCGCCGCCCACCTGGTTCCCGAGGTCGCCTCCTTCAACATCGCCTACCACGGCGACTGGCCGGCCGACGAACGCCATCACGCCGCCGAGGTCGCCCGCCACTGCGGCACCCAGCACCACCAGGTGCTCCTCGACCCGGCCGGCTTCCCCGAACTCGTCGAGCGGTACGTCCGCCACCTCGACCAGCCCAACAACGCCCCGCACGGCCTGAGCACGTTCGCCCTCTTCGAGGCCGTCCACCAGGCCGGCTTCAAGGTGGCCCTGACCGGCGACGGGGCCGACGAACTCTTCGCCGGGTACGCCCGGTTCGTCAAGGCCGACCGGGACGGCGCCGCCACCTGGCACCGCACCTACCAGGGCACCATGGCGGTGGCCGACACGGCCGCCCTCGACCGGCTCTACACCCCCGACTACCTGGCCCACGTCAAGGATGCGGGAGGCCTGTTCGGCGACCGCAGCGGCGACGAACTCGACCGCCGGGTCCGCTCGGGGCAGCACGGCAAGCTGGAGACCCTGCTGCGCTACGACCAGGAGCAGCGGTTCCCCTACTACATCCTGCGCCGCGTCGACCACCTGAGCATGGCCCACTCGGTGGAGGCCCGCATCCCGTTCCTCCAGCCGTCCGTGATGCGGCTGGCCCGCGCGACTCCCGCCCACGTCAAGGTGGCCGGCGACAGCGTGAAGGCGCCGGTGGCCGAAGCCGCACGGCGCTGGGTGCCGCGGAGCATCGTCGAGCGGCCCAAGCAGCCGTTCACCCTGCCCGTCACCGCGATGATCAGGCCGGGGGAGGCGCTGTACGACATGATCGGCGACCTCCTCCTCGGCCGCGACGCCCGCTGCCGCGACTACGTCCGGCAGGACACCGTCCAGGACGTCTTCCGCACCCAGACCGAGAACCCCGCAGCGCACGCCGCCGAACTCCTCTGGTCCCTCCTGGTACTGGAGACATGGCTGCGCGCCCGCGGCCTCACCCCCGCCCCCCTCCCGGAAAGAGCGAGCCGATGACCGACGCCACCGAGACCACGCCCGCCATCACCTCCGTGCTGGACGGCGTCACCCGGGACGACATACGCCGCGACCCGTTCCCGCACGTCGTCGTCCGCGACGCGCTGCCGCAGGACCTCTACGACGCCCTGGCCAAGTCGATGCCGACCGCCGAGTACATCGGCGAGCGGATCGGCAAGCCGATCACCTCCAACGAGCGCTACAACTACATGTCGGAGCCGATCCTGGCCGATCCGGCGATGGCGCGGGTGTGGAAGGACTTCGTGACCCACCACGCCTCGCCCGCCTTCTACCGGCAGTTCCTCGACCTGTTCCAGGAGGACCTGCTCGCCCATCTCCCCACCGCCGAGGAGCAGACCGGCCCGCTGCGCGAGCTGCGCGTGGGCCGCCGCAACCGGGACACCTTCGAGACCCACGACATCCTCATGGACTGCACGGCCGTCATCAACTCCGCCGTCACCGGCAGGCCGTCCTCCTACCGCGGACCGCACGTCGACAAGCCGTACAAACTCTTCGGCGGCCTCTTCTACATGCGCCTGCCCGAGGACGACACCGAAGGCGGCGACCTCGTCCTCTACAAGTACCGGCCCGGCGCGCACAAGTTCCACACCAGCGCCTCCGAGTACGGCGACAACCGCTTCGACATCGACCCGAGCTACGTCGAGGAGGTCACCACCGTCCCCTACCGGAGCAACACCCTGGTGATGTACCCCATCAACCCCCTCGCCCTGCACGGGGTTTCGGTGCGTGCCCTCACCCACCACCAGCGCCGCTTCGTCGCCCTCGTCGGCGACCTCCAGCACCCGCTCTTCGACCTGGCGCTCTGAGAGGCACCCCGTGATCCCCTTCGACCAGCGCACCGGCAGGATCTGGTACGACGGCGCCCTCGTGGACTGGGCCGACGCGAAACTGCACGTGCTCAGTCACGGACTGCACTACGCCTCCAGCATCTTCGAGGGCATCCGCGTCTACGGCGGCAGGCCCTTCATGCTGAAGGAACACATCGCCCGGCTGGGCGCCTCCGCCCGCATCCTCGACTTCGACCTCGAGTACGGCGCCGGCGAACTCCACGAGGCGACCCGCGCGGTCGTCGCCGAGGCGGGCATCACCGAGGGCTACGTCCGGATGAACGCCTGGCGCGGCTCGGAGATCATCCAGACCGCCGCGCTGAGGACGAGCGTCCACACCTCGGTGGCCGCCTGGGAGCTCCCGGAGGGCTACTACGCCGCCACGGACGCCCTGCAGAAGGGCATCTCGCTGGTGATCGGCCGCTACCGCCGCCCCTCGCCCGAGTACGCGCCGGTCAAGAGCAAGGCGGCTGGCAACTACATGATCGGCACGGTCAGCAAGAACGAGGCACTGCGCGCCGGCTTCGACGACGCGCTCCTCCTCGACGACCGCGGCAACTTCGTCGAGGCGACCGGAGCGCACCTGTTCTTCACCCGGAACGGCGTGCTGCACACCCCGACGACCCGCTGCACCATCGAGGGCATCACCCGGGCGTGCGTGCTGGCGATCGCCGAGCGGGAGGGCATCGCCTGCGTGGTCGGCGACCTGCCGCCGGAGTTCGCGGGTGAGGCGGACGGCGCGTTCCTGTGCGGCACCGCCTGCGAGATCCTGCCGGTCAGCCGCATCGGTGATCATTACTACGACCTCGGCGGCAATGACGTACTGCGCGGGATCGTCTCCGGATACCGGGAGCTGGTCGAGGGACGCGTCGACGTGAGCATGCGGTAACGGAGAGCGGGGGCACGTGCATGGGAGCGGTGGATGCTGTGGAGAAGCTGGCGCCGGTGGTGCTGGCCTTCGGCTGCGGGGTCGTCCTCGCGAGGCGGAAGGTGGTGCCCGCCGAGAGTTCGAAGGTCTTCGCGGACTACGCCTTCCTCTTCGCCGTGCCCTGCTTCCTGTTCGGCAACATCTACCGCAGCGACCTGGGGAAGCTGTTCGACTGGCGGGCGATCACCGGCTACGCGGCCGCGGCCGCCGTCGCGGCCCTCCTCACCGGGGCGGTGGCCGCGGCCACCGGAGTCCGCGATCCCCGCGGTGTGGCGCTGCGCATCATGGCGGCCGTCCAGGTGAACACGGCCTACTTCGCCGTGCCGGTGTTCATCATGCTGTTCGGGAACGCGGCACCGATCTTCCCCGTCCTGCTGTTCCAGGTCTGCGTGCTGTCCCTGGTCGTCATCTCGATCATGGAGCTGGGGCGCCCGGACCGGGTCGGCAGCCCCGCACGACGGCTCGGCTCCGCCGTCACCGCCTCCCTGATGACCCCCGTCGTCGTCGCCTGCAACGCCGGCATCGTGCTCAACCTGATGCCCGTGACCGTGCCGGGAGTGGTGCTCGACAGCTTCTCGTTCGTCGGCGACAGCGCTTCGCCCGTGGCGCTGTTCGCCCTGGGACTGCACCTCGGCGGCAGCGGCCTGAGGGTGCGGGGCACCACCCGGGAGGAGATGTGGATCATCGCCTTCAAGTGTGTCGCGTTCCCGCTGATCACCTACCTGGTCTGCCACGACCTCTTCGGCGTCGGCGGCCAGTGGCTCGGCTACCTCGTCCTGATCGCGGCGATGCCCGCGCCGCAGAACCTGTTCATCTTCGCCCAGCGCTACGACGTCGGGGTCGACATGTCCGCCGCCCTGGTCGTCAAGAGCTCGGTCGTCGCGCTGCTGCTGCTCCCGCTGTGGGCGCAGTGGGCGGCGCACGCGGCCTGAACGACGCAGGACCCGTGCGCCGGCGGACCGCTCTCGGACACCCATCCCTGTCCACCCCTCCGGAAAGGCAGCACCGTGCCGAACAGCGCGCAGCTCACCAGAATCACCGTCCGGCAGGCCGCCGGCCGCATCGGCGCCGAGATCTCGGGCGTCGACCTCCGTGACGAGCTCGACGAAACCACGGTGCGGGAGATCCGCCAGGCGGTCCTGACCCACCGTGTGGTGTTCTTCCGCGGCCAGGACCTCACCCACGCCCAGCACATCGCCTTCGGCCGCCGCTTCGGCGCGCTGACCCGGCGCCCCGGCAAGAAGCACGGCGTCCACCCCGAGGGCCACCCGGAGATCCTCACCGTCGACCCCAAGCGCGACACCGAGCGCTACGGCCCCGACTTCGAGGAGCACTACCGCCGCAAGTGGCTCTCCCCGCTGGCCGGCTGGCACAGCGACCTGACCCAGGCCGTCAACCCGCCCAGCCTGTCCATCCTGCGCGCCGAGAAGACCCCGGCCTTCGGCGGCGACACCCAGTGGACCAACACCGTCGCCGCGTACGAGGGCCTCTCCGCGCCGGTGCGGGAGTTCGTGGACGGGCTGACGGCGGAGCACGCCTTCTTCACCGCCGTCCATCTGCGCCACTCCGACGAGCGGGACCGCGAGATCCTCAAGATCTACTGCGAGGACCCGCAGGCCGCCGTCCACCCGGTGGTCCGCGTCCACCCCGAGACCGGCGAGAAGGCGCTGTTCGTCAGCCCGGGCTCGACCACCCGCGTCACCGGGTTCACCGAGCTGGAGAGCCGCCACCTGCTGGACCTGCTCTTCCAGCACCTGACCAGCGCCGAGTACACCGTCCGCTTCCGCTGGGAGCCCGGCTCCATCGCCTTCTGGGACAACCGCACCACCTGCCACCTCGCCCCCACCGACTTCGGTCACCTCGACGCCGAACGCGTCATGCACCGCGTCACCGTCCTCGGCGAACCGGCACGGGGACCCCGGGGATTCGTCTCGCAGCTCGTGGCGGGGGAACCGATGCGCGCCTGGTAGACAGCGCGGCCCGCGGGGCTCCGTTCGCAGTCCGTTCTCAGGCGGCCCGTACCCGGTACGTGGTCACCCGCACCGACTCGTCGTCCAGGCACTGCCCCGACGCCAGGTCGAACCGCTGCTTCAGCAGAGGGGAGGCGACGAACGGGCGGCCCTGGTGGCTGCCGGTCAGCCCGCGGGAGAGCACCGCCGCGCCGCAGAACGGGTCGCGGTTGTCGATGCCGTACAGCCGGCCGTCGCGGTCGCGGAACAGGGCGGCCTGGCGGCCGTCCGGCAGCAGGGCGGCCACGCCCCGGCCGGGGAGCAGCCGGTCGAGCTCGCAGACCGTGAACCAGTCGTCGTCCAGCCGGAGCTGGATCTTCAGGTCGGTGGTCTCGGGTGCCAGGGTCTCGGGTGCCAGGGTCATCGCCGGGCGCTTCCTTCCAGGAGGTCTTCGGTGAGGTCTTCGGTGACGTCTTCGGTGGGACGCATGCCGATGGACAGCAGCGGCAGGTCGGGCTTGATCTGGCCGCGCTCGGGCACGAAGCCGACGACCGGGTCGGGGGTGTCGGGCGCGTTGACGAAGGACACGAACCGGGCCAGCTTCTCGGGGTCGTTGATGGTCTCGGCCCACTCGTCGCGGTAGTTCGCGACGTGCGCGGCCATCAGGGACTCCAGCTCCTCGCAGATGCCGAGGGAGTCCTCCACGACCACCTCCCGTACGTGGTCCAGCCCGCCGGGGATCCGCTCCAGCCAGGCCGAGGTGCGCTCCAGGCGGTCGGCGGTGCGGATGTAGAACATCAGGAACCGGTCGATCAGGCGGACCAGTTCCGCGTCGGACAGGTCCTGGGCGAGCAGGTCCGCGTGGCGCGGGGTGGCGCCGCCGTTGCCGCCGACGTACAGGTTCCAGCCGCTCGCGGTGGCGATGACGCCGAAGTCCTTGGACTGGGCCTCCGCGCACTCGCGGGCGCAGCCCGACACCGCCGACTTCAGCTTGTGCGGGGAGCGCAGGCCCCGGTAGCGCAGCTCCAGGTCGATCGCCATGCGCACCGAGTCCTGGACGCCGTAACGGCACCAGGTCTGCCCGACGCAGGACTTCACGGTGCGCAGCGCCTTGCCGTAGGCGTGGCCCGACTCGAAGCCGGCGTCCACCAACCGCGCCCAGATCAGCGGCAGTTGCTCGACGCGGGCGCCGAACAGGTCGATCCGCTGGCCACCGGTGATTTTCGTGTAGAGGCCGAAGTCGCGGGCGATCTCCCCGATCACGATCAGGCCCTCGGGGGTGATCTCACCGCCGGGGATGCGCGGCACGACCGAGTACGAGCCGTTCTTCTGGAGGTTGGCCAGGAAGTGGTCGTTGCTGTCCTGCAGGGCCGCCTGCTCGCCGTCCAGGACGTAGCCGCTCGCGCCGATCGTCGGGGCGAGGGAGGCGATGACCGAGGCGACGGCCGGCTTGCAGACCTCGCAGCCGTCGCCGCCCCGGGCGCCGTCGCGGCCGTAGCGGTCGAGCAGTTCCTGGTAGGTGTTGACGCGCAGGGCGAGGACGATCTCGTACAGCTCCTCGCGGGTCTGGGAGAAGCAGCCGCACAGGCCCTTGTCGACCTCGACGCCGCTCGCCTCCAGCTCGGCGGTCACCAGCTGGCCCAGCACCTTCACGCAACTGCCGCAGCCGGTACCGGCCTTGGTGCACTTCTTCACCTCGGGCACGGTCGTGCACCGGTGCTCGGTGACCGCGCCGCGGATGGTGCCCTTGGACACGTTGTGGCACGAGCAGATGATCGCCTCGTCCGGGAGGGCGGACGGGCCGAGCTGGGCGCCGCCGCCCGAACCGGCGGGCAGCACCAGCGACTCGGGCGATACCGGCGGCACCGACCCGGTCAGCGCGCGCAGCGTGCCGTACGCCTCCGCGTCGCCGACCAGGATGCCGCCGAGCAGCGTGCCGTCGCGGCCGATCACCAGCTTCTTGTACAGGCCCGCGCGGGAGTCGGAGTAGACGACGTCCAGGCAGTCCTCGGCCGTGCCGTGCGCGTCGCCGAAGGACGCCACGTCCACGCCGAGCAGCTTCAGCTTGGTCGACAGGTCGGCGCCGGTGAACCCCGGCTGCCCGGCCTCGTCCTCGGCGATCGTCGCGGCGGCCGTCTCGGCCTGCTCGTAGCCGGGGGCGACCAGGCCGTACACCCGGCCGTCGACGGCCAGCGCGCACTCGCCGATCGCGAACACGTGCGGGTCGGCGACGGTCCGGCACCGCTCGTCGACCGCGATGCCGCCGCGCTCGCCGACCGTCAGGCCCGAGGCGCGGGCCAGTTGGTCGCGGGGACGCACCCCGGCGCTGAACACCACCATGTCGGTGACGAGTTCGGAGCCGTCGGACAGTCTCATGCCGGTGACCGCGCCGGCGGCGTCCGTCAGGATCTCCTGCGTGCCGACGCCGGTGTGGACGCTCAGCCCCATCTCCTCGATGGTGCGCAGCAGCGCCGCGCCGCCGCCCTCGTCGACCTGGACCGGCATCAGGCGCGGCGCGAACTCCACGATGTGCGCGTCGAGTCCGAGCCCCTTCAGCGCGCCTGCGGCCTCCAGGCCGAGCAGTCCGCCGCCGACCACCGCGCCGCTCGTCGCGCGCCGCTTCGCGTACTCCTCGATGGCGAGCAGGTCCTCGATGGTGCGGTATACGAAGCAGCCCTCGGCGTCCTTTCCGGGCACCGGCGGGACGAACGGGTAGGAGCCGGTGGCCAGCACCAGCACGTCGTAGCCGACGACGAGACCGGAGCGGGCGGTCACCTTCCGCGCCGCCCGGTCGACGCTCTCCGCCGGGTCGCCGACGTGCAGTTCGATGCCGTGCGACTCGATGAACTCCATGTCCGTCAGGGACAGTTCTTCGGGTGTGCGGCCCGAGAAGTAGGAGGTGAGCCGCACCCGGTCGTACGCGGGACGCGGTTCCTCGCACAGCACGACCACGCGGTGCGTGGCGGTCAGGCCGCGCTCGGCGAGCGCCTCGAGGAAGCGCTGGCCGACCATGCCGTGGCCGACGAGCACGATCGTGGGGGTGGCCCCCGGGGTGGCGGTCATTCAGGAGCCTCCATCGTTGGTGAGCAGGTGGAGCAGGGGGCCGCCGTCGGAGGGCAGCGGCTCCGCCCCCTCCCAGGCGCGGGCGAGCGCGCCGACGGTGCCGAGTTCGCCGACGAGGACCCCGCCGACCAGGCGGTCGTCGCGGACGACGACCTTGCGGTAGGTGCCGCGGGTGGCGTCGGCGAGCTGCACGACGTCGTCGCCGGGGCGGGCCTCCGTCTCGCCGAACGCGGCGAGGTCGAAGTCGGCGTGCCCGGCGGGGCCGAAGCTGCCGTGCTCGGCGGGGTCGAAGCCGGCCTGCCCGGCGAGGGTGAGCCGGGTCAGCGAACGGGTTCCGCTGTACCGGGCGTTCGCGTCCCCGGCCAGCGACTCGGCCAGCACGTCGGCCTGTTCGAGCGCCGGGGCGGCCAGCCCGTACACGGTGTCTTCGTGCTGCGCGCAGTCGCCGATCGCCCGGATGTGCGGGTCGGAGGTGCGCAGTCCGGCGTCGACGACGACGCCCTTGCGGACCTCCAGCCCGGCGGCCCGGGCGAGGCCCACCCTCGGGTGGACCCCGCAGGCCAGCACCACCAGGTCGGCGTCGAGCGCGTAGCCGTCGTGCAGTTCGACCGAGCGGACCGCGCCGCCGACGCAGCGCACGTCCCGCACCCGGCACTCGGTGTGCACCTCGACGCCCAGCTCAGCCAGATGCCGGCGCACGAGCCGGGACGCGGTCGGGTCGAGCTGACGTTCCATCAGGCGCTCGGACTGCTGGGCGAGGACGACCTGCGCCCCACGCCGGGCCAGCGCCCGCGCGGCGGACACTCCGAGGAGCCCGCCGCCGATGACCACCGCCCGCACACCAGGCCGCACGGCCTTCGAAAGCCCCAGGCAGTCGTCCATCGTGCGGAACGCGTGCACGCCCTCGGGCAGTTCGTGCCGCTCGCCGGTGAACAGACCGCGCAGCGGCGGCAGCACCGGGTTGGAGCCGGTGGCCAGCACCAGCGTGCCGTACCCGATCACGGTCCCGTCCGCGCACCTGACGGTCCGCGCGGCCCGGTCGATGCCGGTGACCCGGGCGCGGACCGGTTCCGCGGGTGCGACTCCCGGCAGCGCGATCACGTCGGGGCTGTAACGGCCCGCGAGCACCTCGGCGAGCAGCACCCGGTTGTACGGGCGGTGCTCCTCCTCGCCGATCAGCGTGACGGGCGTGCCGAGCTCGCCGAGCCGCCGGGCGAGACGGACGCCCGCGAGCCCGGCGCCGATCACCACCACACGCGTATTCGAGGTCATGTCCAGGAGCGTGCGGGGTCGGTGTTACCCGGCAGCATCCCCCCTGTTTCCCGTGCGGAACGCTGCCCTCAGTACCGGAGGGCGGGGGGTGTGAGGCGGGGACGGGTGCGCCGGGGTGGGGTCAACCCGACCCCGGGGTCTCGTGTAGGCACCATCGTCTACGACCGGGGGCCGCGCGAGCCTGGTGTCACCACAGTCGCACCGGCTCACACAGGGGGAACCACGATGGCCACCACGACGGACAGGACGACGGACAGGACGACGAACAGCACCCGGCGCATCCCGGTGCGCGCGGCCGCCGCCCGCGCCCGGGGCATCGTGGGCGAGCCGTTCACCGCCGGCACCTGGCGTCGTGCCGCCTACCAGGTGATCGCCTTCCCGGTGGGCCTGGCGTGCGTCCCCCTGGCCTTGTGCGGGGCGCCGACGGGCCGGTGGCAGCGCGCCCTGATACGGCGGCTGCTGGGCACCGACCTCGCGGGCGGACCGCGCGCCGGGCTGGCCCACGCGCTGCTCGCCGCGCCGCTCAACCTGGTCACGGCCGCGGTGACGCTGTACGGCTGGTCACTGGTGCCGATGAACCTGGGCTGGCCCCTGCGGGCCGGCTCCGACTACTCCGACGCGTGGGGCGGGCCCACCTTCGCTGGCGCCTGGGCGTTCCACGCGGTCGTGGGCGGGCTCGGTTTCCTGCTGCTGATGCCGTGGCTCGGGCGCGGCCTCACCCGGCTGCAGACCGGCCTCGCCCGCAGGGTCCTGGCCGGCCCGACCGACGTGCCGGCCGTGAGTGGCCCGACGCCGTCAGCGGCTGCCGGTCAGGTGCGCGAAGACGACCACGTTGCCCCGGTAGCCGGTCGCCCGTGAGTAGCCCCCGCCGCAGGTGATCACCCGCAGCTCGGGCCGCTTCGCCGCGCCGTACACCTTCTCGTCGGGGAAGTGCCCTGCGTCGTAGACCTCCACGGCGTCCACGGTGAAGACGGCGACGCTGCGGTCCCGCCGGTCCACCTCCACGGCGGCGCCCTTCTTCAGGGCGCCGAGACGATAGAAGACGGCCGGCCCGTCGGCGTTGTCGACGTGGCCCGCGACGATCGCCGTGCCCGTCTCGCCCGGCGCGGTGCCGGCCTCGTACCAGCCGGCGAGGTTGCGCTCCGCGGCGGGCGGCACGTCGAGGCTGCCCGCCGGGGTCAGGCCGAGCCCCATGAGGGGGGCGTCGACGCGGATCGCGGGAATGCGGATGCGTTCGGGCGGCGAGGGCGCCAGCGCGGGGACGCCGGGCCGGTCGCCGTCCCGCGCCGAGTGCGCCTGGGCCGCGGACGGCTGCGGCGGCGGGTGTCCCTCGGTGCCGCTGCGCAGCAGCCACGCGCCCGAGCCCAGGGCCACCGCGGTGACGGCGCCTATGACCAGGTTGCCGAACCGACGCCGGCTGCCGCGCCTGCGGAACGCGGGGGTGCCGGTCCCGGGCGCACCCGTTTCCGTAGCGTCGGCTGCGCGTGCGCCGAACCGGGACGTGCCGATCCCGGACACGCCGAACCTGCGCATGGCGGACCCTCCTCCTGAGCTGGGACGAGAACCCCGTACCCCCTCCGGGCCGCGAGGGGCGTCGGACTCGGAGGGGGAGGGGAGATGCGGTACCGGCGACGGGCAGCGGAGGGTGCCCGTCAGATCCCGTCGCCTCTCGCCCGGCGATGCAGGAGCCAGGTACCGCCCGCGGCGGCGACGGCGAGAGCCGTCACGCCGGCCGCGGTCTGCACGGGATCGGGGCCCAACGCGCCGCCGACCCCCGTCTTGACACTTCCTCTGGGGCGCACCCGCTCACCGGCCGGGTCCATCGAGACGACCAGGTCGCCCGAGACCTCCCGCCCGCCCCCGCCGCACTTCGCGACGATCTCGTACGTCCCCGGCTGCGCGCCCGTCGGCACCTCGAACCGGCCGCTCGCGACGCCCGCGGTCGCGTCGGACGTCAGCGGGAAGGAACCGCCGCCCACCGCGTCGGCGTCACCCGTGGCCGTACCGTGGCCGCCGCACGCCGCCGCGTGCACGGTGACCTGCCCGCCCGGCAGGACGGAGGCCGGGTACACCACGACGTCGTCGTCCTCCCCGGCCGCGTGCGCGGCGGGCGCGGCGGCGAGACCGGCGGCCGCGAGGGCGAGCGCGGTGCCGGTGAGCAGACGGGCGGTACGTCGCATGGTGCTCCTTCGAGCTCTCAGGTGTCCCTGCCCTTCCGAGGTAAGAGCCACCGGCCCGCCCGCGCTTGCTGAAGAGCCGTCAGAAAGGGGTTGAACGGGTGTCGCCCCCCGCCGTTCCTCGACACCCACCGCCCCCGCGTTTGAGCAGGTCACCGGTGTCGGACGGGGGAGCCGGCGGGGAGGGTGAGGAACGGTGCGGGGCGGGGGTGTGAACGGGTGACCCGCGGTGTACCCGGCGTCGTGTCCCGCGCGCCCGGTTCCGCGTGCGGCCGTCACGGGTCGGCAACGACACGCGCCCGCCGCAACTGCGGGTGGCCGAAAATCGTCCGTCCCTGAGACAGACATCGGCCCGTACGGGCCGCAACCCTCGAAAGGGACCCGTCGTGGCAATGACCAGGAAGTCCTCCCGTCACAGACCCGTCGCCGCCCTGCGCACGACCATGATGGGCGCGTCCGCTGCCGTAGTCCTGGCGCTGACGCTCACCGCCTGCAACGGGGACGGCGCCGCCGAGGCATCCCCGACCGCCGGACACACGTCCGCCGAGCCCGGCGGCGCGGACGCGGGAACCGGCTCCTCCCCTGCGGGAACCAAGCCGGCCGCGAAGCCCGCCGCGTCCGACGGCGACGGCAAGCCGCCTTCCTCCGCGGTCACCCCGTCACCGGCGGCCCCGGCCGCCCCGACTCCCACCGGCGACCCCGACAACTGCGATCACAAGATGCCCATCTCCCCCGACGAGGTCGCGGTCTACCGCTACACCCCCGAAGGCGGTTCCCTCAGCCTGATCGTCAAGTACGGCAACTGGGGCTGCGCTCCCAAGGACTCCGACGGCGCGCCCTTCGTGACGGTCGGCAAGGAGACGTACCTCCCCATGGACCAGGCCGCGTACGTCACCGTCACCAACCCCATCGTGGAAAGCACCGAGAACCAGCCCATCGGCGTGCAGGAATTCCTCGACTGGCTGGAAGCGCACCCGAACAGCGGCCTGGTCTTCACCTACCACCTCGGGGCTGACGGGGCCGTCGACCGACTGGAAGAGGTCTTCACCCCCTGAGGCACCGCCACGCCCTTCCGCCCCGGCGTCCACGCGTACACCGCCGTGGACTGCTGCCGTAGTGGCGGGGGCGGTCTGCGGTCGGGGTGAAGCATCCACTTCGTTCATGCCGTGCGGTGGGGGGCGGCCGGGCTGGGCAGCCTCGGCCCGCCCGATCACTCAGGCTGACCGGGAAGAGTGAGGCTACGGGCAACGGGCGAGTCGTCACCAGGCCGGCCGTCGCAGGCCATGACCTGTGCCGCAAGGCGCGCCCCCATCCGCTGACCAGAACGACGGAGACCGTGCCGATGCCGGTGTGTATCAGACGGCTCGCTTCCGGCAGGTGTGCACGCGAGGGTGAAGCTGCTGGAAGACGGGGACGGGGGCAGAGGGTGTGCTCCTAGACTGGCCGGGTGACCGAAGCATTCGACTACGAGGACATGCACTACCTGGTGGACCGGCTCACGCCGACGCAGGTACGCCGCTTGCGTCTGCTCGTGACCCAGGACGAGGAACTGTCGCAGGCCGCCGCTGCGGCGCTGCCTTCGCGTCCAGACGAGGAGCGGCCCGTCCCGGCCGGGTTCCTGGCGTTGATCGGCTCGGTCGACGGGCCGGAGGATCTGGCCGAGCGACATGACGACTACATCCGGGAGCGAATGCGCGAGCGGTTCGGCGACCAGGCGTGAACGCGATTGTCTTCGACACCGGCCCGCTCGCCGCGGCCTTGAACGCCGGTGACCGCCGCCACGCGGAGTGCGCGTCTCTTCTGGTCTCGTCGACCGGCCGCCGTCTGCTGCCCAGCCCGGTGCTGACCGAGGTGTGCTGGCTGCTGGAGCGCTGGCCCAAGCTGGAAGCCGCCTTCCTCGCCGAAGTCGCCCGAGGTGCCTTCGAACTGGTCCACCTCACCCCTGCTGACTTGGAGCGCATGGGCGAGCTGGTCCTGCAGTACGCCGACTTCCCCCTCGGCGCCGTCGACGCGTCAGTGATCGCCGTGGCCGAACGCTTCGGAGTGGAACGCATCGCGACCCTTGACCGCCGCCACTTCAGCGTCGTCCGCCCCCAGCACGCCCCGGCACTCACCCTCCTGCCCTGACGGGTCTCCGCTGCTCGGGTCTCTGTAGACGCCCAGTCGCCCCGGCATCTCGGGGCCGGTGCCTCTACGGGCACCGGCCCCAGGGGCCCGGGACACCTGGACGGCGTCAGCCGATGGCGATGCGCGTCTTCCAGAAGTCGTGAGGGCCGTAGACCTCCGTTCCGGAGGCGGTGAGGGCGGTCTTGCCGCCGGCGTAGAAGCGGACGGATCCGTCGGCCATGACGGCCCAGATGTCGGGTACGGCGTCGCCGTTGACGCTGGGCGTGCCCATCAGGCGCGGAACGCTGCCGCTCGACCAGCCGGAGGCGGCGTACTCGGTGTCGGCGCCGCCCGAGGAGTTCGCGGCGGAGGCCAGAGAGCTCAGATCCACGCCGCCGCCGCTCGCGGCGATGCCCTTGCGGAGCAGCAGCCTGCCGGAGACGTCGCTGCGGTAGACGAGGTCGCAGACACCGTCGCCCGAGACGTCCTGGGCGATGACGAGGTCGCGGTCCTTCCAGGCGGAGGCGGACAGACGGACGGCCTGGTCGACGGTGGCGCCGTGGTACCCGGTGAAGGCCCACAACTCGTCGTCCGTCCCGGCGCTGTTCTTCACCGTGGCGAAGAAGTCGGCGCGTCCGTCACCGGTGACATCACCCGCCGCCAAGATCTGGGTGAAGTCGGCCGGGGCCGGCGCACCCTCGGGCAGCAGAATCTCCTTCCGCCGGTCGATGTCCACGGCGCCGTAGCCATCGCCCGGATAGACCCAGAGCCTGCCCCCGACGCGGACCACGAGGTCCTGGAGGCCGTCGCCGCCGTAGACGTCGCCGTTGTGAGTGATCAGCGCGCCCTTGAAGTGTCCCGAGGGCGCGGCGACGTACGGCGGGAGGTCGTCCCCGTTGGGATCCTTGTCGGGGTTGGCCCGGTACGCGCCGGGCATGGAGTAGTCCAGGTCCCCGGTGCCCTTGGTCAGGTCGTCCTTGTCCGCCTGGGACGGGTAGAGGGCCAGGTTGCCCGCCTCGGTGACCGTGAACAGGTCGGGCAGCGCGTCGCCGGTGAAGTCGCCGGCCTTGTCGACCTGGTCGCGTGGGGTGACGTAGAAGAAGTACTTGGCGGGCTGCGAGACGTTGCCCGAGCCGTCGACGGTCCTCACGAAGAGGACGTTGGGCCCGGCGGCCGGAGGCTTGGCGTTCGAGATGGTCCCGCTGACGCTCGTGTCAGCACCCGCGACCCGGCTGACACTGCCCGTGTAGCTGGGCGAGTTGAAGCCGTACTCGTAGCGCACCACGTCGGTGTTCAGGGCACGCACGGTGAAGGATCCCGGCGTGCCGAACTTCTTGACGCTCCAGGTGGCGTCCTCGGCGCCGCTGCCGAAGCCGTTCTCGCTGCCGTCGGCGTCGGGGAAGTCGGTGGAGCTGACCTTGGGCGGGCGGGGCGCGGTGGTGTCGAGCACGAACCGGCACGGCTTCTTCGGATACCAGCTCGAGCGGCCCTCGGCGTCGTCCACCGCCTGCACCCGCCAGGAGTAGGTGGCCCCGCTCTTGAGGCCGCTGGTGGAGAAACCGTCCGTTTCCCCCAGGGCCGTGCCCTTGTCGGCGCCCACGGAGACCTTGCCCGTCGACTTCAGCAGGTCGCCGGTGTTGTCCCACTGCCCGACCTGCCACAGGTCGAAGTTGAAGAAGTCGAGGTTCTTGTCCTTGTCCGTGGCCTTGGCGATGAAGGTCAGGTCACCGGACCCCATGCGCTGGTAAGGCGTGGTGGTGGTGCACTTCCCGTCGGGCCCCAGGCCGAGCGAGTTGGAGACGATCGAAGGTTTGCGGTTGTAGACGAGATCGAGGTACGGAGGGAAGTCGCCGTCGGCCTGGAACTTCTTCCAGGCGTACTGTGCGTTCTCGTCGCGGGCGCGCATCCCGAAGGTGATCATGTCCTGGCCCTTGTCGGCGGCCTTCTGGGCGCCCTTCTTCACGTCGAAGGTCTCGAACGCGTCATGGCAGCCGGACTTGTAGCCGTGGGCGAAGCTCTTGGTGGCGAGTCGGTTGCCGTCGTGCAGCTCGGGGGCGTTCTTCCAGTTGGTGTGCGAGTCGATCTCACCGGTGAGGTGCACACTCATCGAGCGGTCCTGACAGGACCAGGAGTACGTCTCCAGCATGTACAGCTTCGCTTTGGTGATCTTCGTGCCCTTGAGGTCCTTGTCGAACTCGATGTTGAAGTACGAGCGCGACGTCCCCCAGGTGTCGGACTCGAAGCCGACGCGGGCCTCGTGCGTGCCGCCCTTGTTGAAGCCCTTGCCGTTGTAGAAGGTGGCGTTGGGGTGGCGGTCGTAGGCGGTGGTCCAGTTCTGGACGTGCTTCTTGACCGAGGGGTCGATGAAGACCGGGTAGGTCGTGCTCGGGTCGGCCAGGAAATCCTGGTCGGGAGTGAGCGTCCACTGCCCGGCGGACAGGTCGGCCTCGACGACGTTGCCCTGCGAGTCGGGGGACGGGCCGTCCAGGGAGGGCAGGCTGAGAGTCGCGGCCGAACCGGTCTGTGAGGGTGCCGGTGTCGGCTCCGCCGGCACGGACGGCAGCGGGGACTCCGAGACGGTGGGTTCGGGTCCGTCGGAGGCCGACGGCAGGACCTCGACCTCGGCATCGCTCTGCTCGTCGGACTCCACCTCTTCCTCCTCCGAGGGGCTGGGCGTGTCCGAGGGCGACTCGCTCGCGGAGTCCGTCGGGTCCGGCGACTCCGGCTCGGTGGGCTGGGCGGTGGCACCGACGGCGCCGTCGGTGACGGCGGGCTGGCCGCTGCTGTCCCACATCAGGGGGGTGGGGGAGACGGCGACCTCGTCGCCGTACGCGTTCAGGGCGCTGACCATGCCGGACGCCGGGTCGAGGCGGAAGGTGAGATCGGCGGAGTGCAGGCCGTAGGCGAGTTGCTGGACGTGCGGGTCGGACGCGGCCTCACGGGTCTTCAGAACGACGAGCTGCGCGAAGCCGTCGTTGTCGGCGGTGAGGACCAGGTCGCCGCCCGGGAAGATGTCCGGGTACAGGGCGCGGTTCCCGTCGATGATCGGTGTGGGCACGGCACCCGGCCAGGTGAGCTGAATGGCGTGGTCGCCGCCGTCGCCCACGTACAGCGTGACCAGCGGAGTCCCGGTGTCGGCCGCGGCGGCGGCCTTCAGCAGGGAGACACGGCGCACGGTCGAGCGGGAGGCGCGTTTCCCGTCGTCGCCGTGGGAGCCGGCCGAGAACACCATCCGGGTGTTGGTGGCCTTCGGCTCCCAGCCGGACCTGGTGCGGTGCAGGCCCGGGTCGATCTTCTTCCACTCGCCGCCGACCTTGGCCCGGACGGGGGAGGAGTACAGCCGCTTCTCCATGAGCCCGTCGGGGCGGGCCCAGGTGGTCGACCGCGTCGTCCGGGCGGTCGTCACCTCGACGTTCCTTCCCGTCCTGGCGGCTTGCGTCAGTGCGGCGGACTCGGTGACCGTCTTCGGGTGACGGCCGGGGCCGTCCGCACCGTCCGTGCCGTCACCGTCCAGCCGGAAGCCGGCGTAGACGATGCCGGTGGTCGCCACCGCGGCCGAGAGCAGTGCCGCGACGGTCCGACGGCCGGGCATACGGCGCCAGTTGCGCGTCATCGGGCGGATTCCCCTTCCCCCTGGTTCCCCCTTGAAGCCGGCGCGCGACGCTACGTGGCCGGGCCAGCCGATGATGACCTATGAAGGAACTGTCGTCACCCTGTGGGGATTTGACACGCGAAGGGCGAACGGTGGTGTGTCGCGACCCAGTTGTATCGACCGGACGGGCCGATCGTCGACGATGTGCGCGGATCACCTCTCCGATAACGGAGTAAATCCTCATGAATACAAGGGAGTTGACCTCCGTTTCGGTGGGCCGTGTGTAAGTACGCACCGAAGGGCGGCTAGGTGACAGTAGGGGTCGTGTGGGGGGCTATCCGCATCTCGCCCCTGTTCGCTGCGTAGCGATGTGTTACGTACCGTGATGATGATCACAGCGGGGTGCCTCCTCTGGCTTTCCCCACAGGGTGATCACAGAATCTCCACTGCCTGATACATCGTCACGCGTGGTCCGTCACCGGTCCCGCTTCCAAGTGGTCCGGGGGGGACCCCGTCGTGCTCGATCGTCATTCACGTGCCCGCAAGCGCCGTCTCGCACGGACCGTCGTGCCGATCACGGCAGCCGCGTTGCTGGTGGGGCTGCTGCCCGCGACATCGTTGGCGATACCTCCTGACCCGGCGGCGGAGGAAACGGGCCGGGAATCGCTGGTCCTGGAGCACCTCAAGACCGAGACTCCCGTTCCCGGCAAGGACTTCAGCAGGAACCTGGAAAGCCTCAAGGCGAAGGTACCTCCGGACCTCCTCGCCGCGCCGGCCAACACCACGACGCCGCCCTCCAACCTCACTGGTTCCGTCGACTTCGGCTCATCCGCGACGGCGGCGACAGCCTCTGTCCATTCGGCCCAGCAGGCTGCCCTGAGCCCGGTGGGTACCCTCCCGGTGAGCCTCGGCCAGGCCCCCGACCAGCCGACGCCGACCGGAACGTGGCAGGTCAGCATCCCTGACCGGGCGTCCGCGGTCAGCCAGGGCGTGGACGGCGCGGTGCTGGTCGTGCAGGCCCCGGACACCGGTGCCGTCCCGGTCTCCGTCAAGCTCGACTACGCCGGGTTCAAGAGGCTCTACGGCGCGGACTGGGCCTCTCGCCTGCGCTTCGTGCAGTTCCCCGACTGCTACCTGACGACGCCGGACGACGAGGCGTGCCAGACGTACGAAGAGCTGGAGACGACCAACGACACGGCGTCCGCGTCCATCACCGCCACCGTCGACCCCGCCGCTGACGACACGGTGACGCCCGCCTCCGCGACGACCTCTCCCACGACCGGATCGGGTGCCGTCCAGGCGTCCTACCGCACGTCCACCGGGGCGACGCAGACGGCGACGGGCGGCAGCACGGCCGTGGTCGGCGCCGTCGACTCCGGAAGCAGCGGCGGGGGCACCTTCAAGGCGACGCCGCTCGCCTCCGACGGAAAGTGGGAGGCGGGGGGATCGTCGGGCGCGTTCACCTGGTCGTACCCGCTGAACATCCCCAGTCCGCCCGCCGGACCCACTCCCCAGATCTCCTTCGAATACAGCTCCCAGACGGTGGACGGCCGCACCGCGGTCTCCTCGCCGCAGGCATCCTGGATCGGCGAGGGCTGGTCCTACGACGCCGGCTACATCGAACGCCGCTACCGTTCCTGCAAGGACGACCGCAAGACACTCGACGCCGGCACGCCCAACAACACCGCCAAGAAGGACAAGACGTCCGACCAGTGCTGGGTGTCCTACAACGCGGTGATGTCGCTGAACGGCAAGACCACCGAACTGATCCGCGACGCCGCCCCGGGAAGCGACCCCGAGAAGGACACCGAGCGCTACCGGCCGCAGCAGGACGACGGCACCCGCATCGAACACCGGGTCGGCGGCAGCAACGACGACAACAACGGCGAATACTGGGTCGTCACGACCACGGACGGCACCCAGTACTTCTACGGCCTCAACAGCGTCGGCGGTGGCCACGCCGACACCGACTCCGTCTCCACCGTCCCCGTCTTCGGCAACCATCCCGGCGAGCCCTGCCACGCCGACGCCTTCGCCGATTCGCGCTGCGGCTCCGGCAAGCAGCAGGCGTGGCACTGGGGCCTGGACAAGGTCGTCGACGTCCACGGCAACACGATGATCGTCAATTGGACGCAGGAGACGAACTACTACGCCGTCCGCAAGAAGTTCAAGTCCCCCGAGCAGTACGACCGCTACGCCTATCCGACCCTCATCGAGTACGGCATGCGCCCGGACAGCCTCACCAAGCCGTCCGCGACGGTCGCGTTCGGCGTCAAGCAGCGCTGCCTCAAGTCCGAGACGGCCTGCACGGCGGCCAACTTCGCCAAGACCGACGATCCAGGCGCCTACCGCCCCTGGTGGGACACTCCCGGCAACCTCAACTGCAAGTCGACCTCCAAGCTGTGCCCGCCGTTCCCGTCCTTCTGGACGCAGATGCGCCTGGACACGGTCACGACGAAGGCCGCGCGCGCGGGCCAGACCGGCCTGGGCCCGGTCGACAAGTACACGCTCCACCAGTCCTTCCCCGCGGACTGGTACGACTCCGCCCCCGGCCTGTGGCTGAACTCCATCACCCGTACCGGCTACGCGCCCGGCGACACCACCGGCACGGTGCAGTCCAAGGACGGGGTCAGTTTCGCCGCCTACACCGTCGGCTCGACCTCACCCCTGCACGCCCGGCTCAGGGACCGTCAGCTGCCCAACCTGGTGCTCACCGGAAAGAGCGACCAGCGGCCCGGCTTCACCCGTCCCCGCATCGGCACCGTGTCCACCGAGTACGGCGGCGACATCGAGGTGGAGTACAAGGGCGGCTGTGCCGCCGAACCGGCCGAGGACAAGGGCAAGGCGAACGGCACCTGCTACCCGGTGCGCTGGTCGCCGGACGGGGACGAGAAGACCCCGGCGAAGGCGTGGTTCAACAAGTACGTCGTCCACTCCGTCACCGAGACGGACAAGGTCACCTCACATGGCCCGCCGGTCGTCACGAAGTACACCTACTCGGGTCCGGCCTGGGCCAAGAGCGACGACGAGTTCACCCGGCCCGCGCTGCGCACCTACAGCGACTGGCGCGGATACCGCCAGGTCAAGGCCGTCAAGGGCCGCAAGTCCGTTTCCGAGCAAGGCGACGTGAACGCCCAGTCGCTCACCACGACCCGCTACTTCCAGGGCGCGGGCGGTGAGGTAAAGGACTCCGAGAAAACCTACACGCTGCTCGCGGACGACGCTCCCCAGTACGCCGGCATGACCGCGGAGAGCATCACCTACCTCAACTCCGACGGCCAGGTACTCAAGCGCACGCTGAACTTCCCGTGGTCCAAGCAGACCGCGTCCCGCGCACGCGAGAACGAGGACGGCACCGCGGCGGACCCCCTGCTCGCCCACCGCATCGGCATCAAGCGGACGGACGAGATACAGACGGTGGACGCCGGCGACGGCAGCTGGCGGGCCGTCCGCACCCTCACCACCGTCGACGACACCTACGGGCTGCCCAAGCAGGTCGAGACAGCGGTGGTCAAGCCCGACGGCACCGGCGAGACCCTCTCCAACCAGACGTGCACCAAGACGTTCTACGTGCACAACACCACCGCATGGCTGATCGGCCTGCCCAAGGAACAGCGCACCACCGCCACCTCCTGCGCGGGCTACGACACCGCCGACCCGGCCACCGAGCTCAAGTCGGCCGTCCAGACGAGCTACGACAACCTGGCCTACGAAGCGACGCCGACCAAGGGCCTGGTCACCTCGGTGGCCGAGATCAACGGCACGGGCACCGCGTACTCGGTCGTCACCGATATGACGTACGACCCGCTGGGCCGGGTGCGCACCGTCAAGTCGCCCGGTGCGGGCACCACGGAGACCAGGTACACACCGGGGGACGAGGGCGGCCCGGTCACCGAGACCAAGCTGCTCGACGCCCTGGGGCACACCACCACGACCACGTTCGACCCGGGGCGCAGCCTCCCGCTGACGGTCACCGACCCCAACGGCCGCGTGACGCGCAACGAGTACGACGCCCTCGGCCGGCTCGTCAAGGGCTGGTCCGCGTCGCGTTCCTCCGGGGGCAAGTCACCGGACGTCGTCATCGACTACCAGCCCACGATCGCCACGAGCAGTGAGAACCGTCCCGCCGCCGTGATCGTGAAGACCCTCAAGGACGACGGCTCCTACGCCACCGGGATCACCCTCTACGACGGCCTGATGCGCGAGGTCCAGAAGCAGACCGAGGCCCACGGCCCCGGCCGGATCATCGCGGACACCACCTACGACGACCACGGCCTGGTCTTCGAGCAGACCGGCGGCTACCTGGCGAAGGGCGCCCCGGAGACGAAGCTCTTCGCGCCGAAGTCCAAGTCCCTGATCCCCAGTTCGGTCAAGCACCGCTACGACGGCCTGGAACGCGAGGTCCGCGCGTCCACCTACCACGACGGCGACTACCAGTACGCGACCTCCACCTGGTACAGCCTGAGCAGCACGTATGTGAACCCGGCGGGTTCGACGACCCCGAGGACGCGGACGTACTACGACGCCCTGGGACGAGTGACGTCGGTCAAGCACTACACCCAGGAAGCCGGGGACTCGGAGACCGGCCGCACGACCGCCTACGCATACGACGCCCGCGGCAACCGCCGCAGCGTCACCGACCCGGCGGGCAACGTCTGGTCGTACACCTACGACGCCCGCGGCCGGGTGACGTCCGCCACCGACCCGGACACCGGCACGACCGAGACCTGGTACGACGCCGCGGACCGCCCCGACCACGTCAAGAACGCGCGCGGGCAGGAGACGTTCACCGAGTTCGACCTCCTCGGGCGTGTCAAGTACGTGCGCCAGGGCTCCGCCACCGCCACCCCCGTCAAGGAGTACACCTACGACGACGCGCCGGGCGGCATCGGCCGGCCGTCGGGCAGCAAGCGGCACACCGACAACGGCGACTACACCAACCGCGTCACCGGCTACGACGCCGACTACCACCCCACCGGCAGCGAGACGGTCATCCCGGCCAACTCCATGACGACCGGGCTGGCCGGCACGTACACCTACTCCTACACCTACACGCCGACGGGCAATCCCCAGTCGGTCACGGTGCCCGCTGCGGGCGGACTGGCGCGGGAGAAGGTCGTCACCCGCTACAACGCCGACGGCCTGCCGGAGTCCACCTCCGGCCTGACCTGGTACACCTCCGACGCGACGTACTCGCCGTACGGCGAGGTGCTGCGCACGGTCTCCGGCTCCCAGCCCTACCGCGTCTGGACGACCAACTTCGTCGACCCGCACACGGGCCGCCTCGCCCGCACGGTCGCCGACCGGGAGACGGACGGCCCCCACCGCATCACGGACAGCTTCTACAGCTACGACGTCTCCGGCACGATCACGTCCAACGCTCGCCAGCTCAGCGAGGCGACGGGTGACAGCTGGGACACCCAGTGCTTCACGTACGACGCGATGGGCGAGCTGGTGCATGCCTGGACGTCGAACGTCACGCCGAACCGGTACGGCACCGGCTGCAAGGCCGCGAACGGCAAGACCTGGGGCTACCGCACCGACTACGGCCCCTCATCCGGCCCGGTCGCCGACGCCCCGAACGCGGCCGCCCCGGGCACCGCGCTGACCGACTCCCTCGCGGCGGCGGCCCCGGACACGTCGACCGTCTCCACCGGCGCGACCGCCTACCGCCAGTCCTTCACCTTCGACTGGCTCGGCAACCGCGCCACGCTGACCGAGCACGACACGGCCGACGCGACGAAGAACGTCACGTACACCCACGGCTACGGCAAGACGATCCCCGCCACCCCGACGACACCGGCGTACAAGATCCAGCCGCACACGGTTACCTGGATCAGCTCCACCCCCTCGGGCAAGGGCAGCGCCTACACCTACGACGCCACCGGCAACACCACCATCCGTGACCTGCCCGCCACCACGCAGAACCTGGTCTGGTCACCGGAGAACAAGCTCGACTCCATCACCGACGACGGCAAGAAGACGACGTACGTCTACGACGCCGACGGCAACCGCCTGCTGGAGAACACCGCCTCCGGCTCGACGCTGTACCTGGGCGAGACCGAACTCACCACGGACGCCACGGGCACCATCACCCGCGCCTCACGCTCCTACGCCCAGGCCGGCGCCCCCACGGTGGTCCGCACCACGACCAACGGCGCGACCACCGGCCACAAGCTCAACGTCCTGATCGCCGACCACCTCGGCACGGCCAACACCACCGTCGAACTCTCCACCACCCAGCCGGTCACCCGCCGCGCCTTCAAGCCCTACGGCGAGACTCGCGGCCCGAAGCCCACGACCTGGCCCAACAAGCGCGGCTACCTGGGCGTCGGCATCGACGACACGGCCACCGGCCTGACCCACATCGGCGCCCGCGAATACGACCAGTCCTCCGGCCGCTTCCTCTCCGCCGACCCCATCATCGACATCGCAGACCCGCTCCAGATGAACGGGTACGCGTACAGCAGCAACAGCCCCGTCAGCAACAGCGACCCCAGCGGACAGTGCGCAGACCTCGACTGTCCGACCCGATCGACACCCAACCATGAAAACCGGACTCCGACACATCCGGCTTCTTCGGGGCCGCCAAGGTACTCGCAGAACTATCAAGCCGCTTCGGCTGCTGGAAATGTCTACTCACCCGGCTTCCTGAAGAAGCATTACGAGGTCTATCCGGGCGTCTTTGTCCCCAAGTGGAAGAACGCCAGCAAGCTCGCGGATCAGATGTACAAGGAAGTGCAAATCGCTTGTCTGGGTTTTGGGGACAATTGCATGCTCGAGGCCGAGGACCAAGACCTTGCGCAAAGGGACCTCAGGCATCTCTTGTGGCTGGCCTGTGCGCGTCTCGGTCATGACAGTGGCTGTGGTGGCAAGGTCCCCAGTTTTGGGGAAGCCGTCGCCAATCTGGTCGCCGCCACTGGTGGAATGGGCGAGGGGCCCGGTGGACTCCATGGGGTAGGCGAAAGTACTGGGAAAGGTAGGAGCACGGGGACTCTGTGCAGCTTTGATCCCTCCACCCCAGTGCTGCTTCAAGGCGGAAAGACCAAACCCATAGGCAAAGTGGAACCCGGCGACACGGTCGCGGCGGCCGATCCCCAGACAGGCAAGCGCAAGGGAGCACGCACAGTCACGGCCCGCCTCGTCCACCGCGACAACGACCTTGTCGATGTGACGATCCGCGGCACCGACGGCCACAGCGCTGTCCTCCACGCCACCTCCAAGCATCCCTTCTGGGACGACACCGCTAATGCCTGGGTGCCTGCTGGCCGCCTTCGGCCCGGCCACATGCTCGCCACTGCTGCTGACCAGCAAGCGAAGGTGATCGGCGTTCAGGCCAGGCCCGGCCAAGCCGACATGTACAACCTCACCGTCGAGCAACTGCACACGTACTATGTGCTGGCGGGTGCCACGCCCGTACTGGTACACAATTCCGGTGGGTTGTGTGGCCCTGGCCTTAGAACGGCATCGGAAGCCGGTATCAGCCCGAATGATGCCAAGCGAATTCAGAATGCCGCTGATAAAGCAGGGCAGCCAATCATTGTGGTCGGGAGCCGTGCGAACGGAACGCCCAACCCGACATCGGACTGGGATTACATCCTGTCGGGTCCGTCCAGAACTCGTCACAGCGTCAAGAATTCGCTGCCGAGAGGTACGGGTGACGGTGAAGGGAGTGGGCGCGGTAGAGATTTCTGGCAGAACTACAATCCGAACCGCCCAGACTACGCGGAGCTGGACCCAAGCAGGCCGTACGTTGTATTTGAGCCACGGAGCAGGTGAGCACTTGCGAGCATCAGAGCGGATCATCAACGAGGTTGCCCAAGGACTCCGAAGCCTGGAGGACGCTGTGGCCTGGTTCTCTTCGCTAGAGCAGGTTGAGCAGAGGGCGGTGCTGCACGAGGTTGTTCGTTACTCCATGCAGGCCCATGCGACAGTGAACGACGCACGTGATGGGCTGCTGCGATCAGGCGTCAAGCCGACCATGACCCCGGCAGTATTGATTGTTCGAGAACCGATTCTCGAACAAATGGGGAAGATTATAAATCTGCCCCCCGGTGAGTACGTGAAGTCCTTCCGCGTCCTCTTGTCCACGTTCGCTGTGGCTGACACGCGGCGAAGGGAAACGGAGTGCCGAGGAACTTGTAGGCACGCCTGGCACAACCTGTCGTAGGCGCCGGCGTCCCCGGTGCCTCAGAGAGGGCGTTGCCGGGGATGGGTCTGTACGGTGAGCCGTCGAGGTCCCGCAGAGCCCGGTCGACCACCCGCAGCCCCACGTCGTACCGGCCGGACGACATGGTGGTCTGCGCGCGAAGGTAGGCGTACATGGCGGCCAGCCCGGGCTCGTCGGCGTGCGGCGCGGTCCACGCCAGCCGGTCCAGCGCGACGGTCGCGAGATCCAGGAAACCGAGCTTCCACGCCATGGTGAACACGCACCGGAACGTCTCCGCCAGGCACTCGTAGGCCAGCCGCTGATCCTCCCTGGTGCTGGTGTGCACGGCCTGCACCGATTCGTCGATCAGCACGGGCAGGTCGCGCACCATGTCCGTGTACTGCGCCTGGCGACGCTGCTCCCGAGCCCGCCGGACATCCGTCCAGATCAATGCGGCCGGACGCGGAGCCGTCTGCCAGTCCAGCGGGATGTCCCAGTTCTCCAGCGCTTCGCGGATCGGCTGGATCAGCGCGTCCATCCGATCGCGGCGCAGTTCCTCGGCGTACGGCTGCCCCAGCAACTCGGACATGGAAACACCCAACGCGCGGGCACAGGCCGCGACCAGAGCCGGGGAGGCAGGCTTCTGCCCGCATTCCACCTTCGACAACAGCGACTTCGACACGTGAGCCCGTATCGCCAGCCCCTGCTGCGTCAGACCGCGCTGCTTGCGGATACGGGCGATCCGAGCGCCGGCGTGCTCCTCGATGCTCCGCGACACGGCGAACTCCGTTCAGCGGCGACACCCAGACGGTACCCTCCAGCGCACCGTCGCCGGGCACGGCGAGCATGGTTGGTAGCGACGGACCCGCGCTTATGGGCGTTGCAGCCGGCGGGGGCGAAGCTCCCGGCCGTCCGTCGGGGGCCGACTCCTCCGCCCCGGCCCCGCGCCGCCAGACTGGGCGACGCGCCAGCCCGGCCGTACGCTGCCTCTCCCGATCGGGCCCGGTCCTGCCGAAAGAAGCCGACCCTGCGCCGCCTCGGCAGGTTGCCGCTGGTTTGCGGCGGCGCCGTGGCATCAGGACGAAGGGGAGTGCCGGGGGTGTACGACGCTGGAGTGGCTGCGGTCGCGGCGACGGCACACGACCTGAACTATGAAGTGGCGCTCTCGCACCCCGTGCCATATATCATCGGCGCTATGGATGGCGGGCGGTACTCGATCGAGATCGAGCCGGAGGTGCGGCTGTGGCTGGAGAACATTCCCGCCCATCACTACAAGCAGGCCGAACGCGTCGCCGACCTGCTCGCCGAGCAGCCCACCACGCTCGACGAACCGCACTCCCGCCACCTGGGTGGCAAGCTCCGCGAGCTGCGCTTCCGCCTGGGCGATGCCCATCAGCGGATCACCTACTGGCTGGCGCCCGGCCGACGTGTCGTGCTGCTCACCGTGTTCCGCAAGACCAAGATGCGCGAGCAGGCCGAAGTGGACCGCGCCCACGCCGCACAGCGATTGTGCGAGGCAGAGCATGAAGCCGCCGCCGAGCACGACCTCTACAGCCGCAGCCTCAAGGAGAACCGATGAACCACAGCGAATGGAGGACCCGTCGCCACCGTCGGCTGCTGGGCGAACGCCTGGACGCTGACCCCGAGTACGACCGGGTCTACGAAGAGGCCGGCCTCGCCATGACGTTGGGCAAGGCCGTCTACGACCGGCGTAAGCAGCTGGGTCTGAGCGAGGCCGACCTCGCCGAGCGCATGCACGTCGACGTCGATGACATCGAAGGCATCGAGACGGCCACCGAGCTGCCGCCCATCGCAGTCATCATGCGCCTGGCCCGCGCACTGGACCTCACGGTGGACGTGCACCTCGCCGGCGGAGACGAGCCCACCGTCACCATCGTCGCCCCAGCGGCCTGAGGCGGGGAGGGACCATGCAGGACCCGCCTTCCGCGCTCGCCCGTGAGCTCGGGCAACTCGTCCACGACCGGCGCATCGAGCTCGGGCTGTCCCAGGTCGAGCTGGCCGAGCGGTGCGGGATGAAGCAGCCGCAGATCTCCCGCTTCGAAGGCGGCGGGACCATGCCCACGCTTCCCCTCCTGCGCCGCCTGGCTCAGGCTCTCGGCGCCGACCTGACCATCAGCCTCACCCCGCACGACGAAGCCGCTTGACACACATTCGAATTCCTGGCACTCCCCAGGCGATGTAGACCACTGACGGCAGTAGCGACGGCAACACCGGCGGACACCAGCGCATAAACACGGACGTCGATTTCGCCTCGCGAACTTTCAAGGCTTTCAAGTGGTGCTGCTGTCGCAACGGCGCCGCTGTGCGTGATCGTGCGGTTGCGTAGAGGCAGCAGGGAGCGGTGACCGCCGTCCGTGCTGCCCCTCGGTGACCGGTCATCCCTTGAGGCTGCATGACAGGGCGGCTGAGATGATCTCGCTGTGGCCGGTATGCGTGTGTCCGGCGTGCTGATCAGGGCTGTTCAGGCAAGGGGTGGGGACGTATGGGGATTCATGGCGGACGGCGTCTCGTGACGGCTGTCGTGGCTGTCGCGCTGGCTGCGGCGGCCGTCAGCGGTTGTGGGGGGCGGGCCACCGCGCGGGACGGGAAGGACGCCTACGCCGGTGTGGGCGACCTTCCCGAGAAGCTTGCCGCGGACGGCACCACCATCGTCGTCGGCGACCCCGAGGCGCCTGTCACCCTGGCTCTGTACGAGGACCCCCGGTGTCCCGTCTGCGAGGAGTTCGAGTCCGCCGACGGCGGCGGTCCCGCGGCCCGTGACGCCATGCTGCGGCACGGGCTGCGGACGGAGTACACGATGGCCTCCTTCCTGGACGAGAAGCTGGGCGGTCACGGCTCCCAGAAGGCCGTCAACGCCCTGCGTGCCGCGCTGGAGGAAGGCAAGTTCGCCGAGTACCACGAGGTTCTCTACCGCCATCAGCCCGAGGAGTCCGTCGACGGCTTCACGGACGCCCACCTGCTGCAACTGGCGAGCAAGGTCGACGGGTTGCGCGGCCCGGCCTTCGACTCCGCCGTCCGGACCATGAAGTACCGCGACTTCGTCGCCGAGTCGGAGCAGGCGTACGACCAGGCCGGTGACGCCACCGAACCCAGGGGGCCGGGCACGCCGACCGCCGTGATCAACGGGACGCGCATCCCGGTGGCGTACTCGGGGCTCCTCTACGACCGGCAGCGGTTCGACCTGCTGCTGACCCAGATCGAGCAGGACCCCGAGTCGTGGGCCGACTGGAGCTTCTGACGGGCTCGCACCGGGCTGTGGGCGCCGCGGCCGCCATCGGCCGCGGCGCCCTGGCCCAGGCATCGGTCAGCCCACGCTCACCGCGCTCCAGGCCGCCGCCACCGCGTTGTACTCCGCGCTTCCGGAGCCGTACAGGTCCTTCGCCGCGTTGAGGGTGGCTGTCCGCGCGCCCGCGTAGTTGGTCGAGGACGTCATGTAGACCGTCAGGGCGCGGTACCAGATCTTGCCCAGCTTGTCCCGGCCGATTCCGGTGACCGTGGAGCCGTTGCAGGTGGGGGAGTTGTAGCTGACGCCGTTGACGGTCTTCGCGCCGCTGCCCTCCGCCAGGAGGTACGCGAAGTGGTTGGCGACGCCCGAGGAGTAGTGGACGTCCAGGTTGCCGACCGAACTGCTCCAGCAGTCGGCCGAGTTGCCGTCTTTGGACGGCTTGTCCATGTAGCGCAGGGCGTCCCGGCCGAAGCCCGAGCGGACGATCTCCTCGCCGATGAGGTAGTCGCCCGGGTCCGACGCGTTGCCCGCGTACCACTCCACCAGCGAGCCGAAGATGTCGGACGTCGCCTCGTTCAGGCCGCCGGACTCGCCGGAGTACGTCAGCCCGGCCGTCTTGGACGTGACGCCGTGCGTCATCTCGTGGCCGGCCACGTCCAGCGCCACCAGCGGACCGAACGTCGTCCCGTCACCGTCGCCGTACGTCATGCAGAAGCAACTGTCGTCCCAGAAGGCGTTGTTGTAGCTGCTGCCGTAGTGGACGCGGTTGTACGAGCCCTTGCCGTCGCCGGCGATGCCGTTGCGGCCGTGGACGTTCTTGTAGTAGTCCCAGGTCTCGTTCGTGCCGTACTGGGCGTCCACCGCCGCGGAGGAGCGGTCGGCGGTGGTCCCGGTGCCCCAGTGGTTGTCGGCGTCGGTGAAGACGGTCGCCGGGGCGCGGCTGATGCAGATGCCGAAGATGCACAGGTCGGTCTTGTTGGCCGCGTCGCCGGTGTACGTGTTGCCGCGGGTGGGGTCGGTGAGCTGGTACGTCGATCCCGACAGGGTCGTCTCCAGCGGCACCGTCCCGCTGTACAGCGACTGCCCGTCGCCGGTCGCCGTCTCCAGCGTGTCCCAGGCGTCGATCTGGGCGCCGGTGCGGGCGTTCGTCAGCACCGTGCGGGCGACCGGGTTGCCGGCGGAGTCCAGCGCGACCGCGTTCGTGCGCCAGGCCAGCTTCGGGGTGCCGTGCAGGGCGTCGACGACCAGTTCGGGCTTCGCCTTGAGCTTGCGCAGCGTCTCGCCCAGGTTGGCGGCGCGCAGGGCGTGCGCCGCGATGTCGGCGGCCTTCGGGGCCGACACGGACGGCGTGACCGAGGCGAGCGAGACGCCGCTGCGCGTCGCGCGGCTCGCGCCGCGGTACGCGCCGTCGGACGCCAGGTGGACGACGAAGTCACCGCCCAGGACGGGCAGGTTGCGGTACGTGCGGTCGTAGCGGACGTGCTGCGTGCCGTCCTTGTCGACGATCACGTCCCGGACGGTGGTGTCCTCGGCGGAGGTGAGGCCGAGATTCGTGGCGTGCGCGGCCAGAGCCGAGGCCGCGTGCTGGAGGGCGGTGGCCCTGGTCGGTCTGTCGGCCGCGTGGGCGGCGGGGGAGAGCGTGGCTGCCAGCAGGGTGGCGGCGGTGGCCGCTACGCCGGTGGCGGCGAGACGTCGGGAACCTCGGATGTGGTGCCGTATCCGACTCATCTGTCTCCTCGGGAAGGCGCCTCTGAGCGCGTGCGAGCGCAGGCAGGAACGCAGAGACCCGTGCAAGCGCGGTGCACGTGCGTGGGGGCGGCGCTGATGGTCACTCAGATTTAAGTGGGCATGACACCTCGTGTCCATACCGCGTACGGGGAGGGTCCCGGACGCCGTGTGCCGCCTTCCCGCAGAAGTGGCCATCCCTGTCGGACACGTTGACTTGCGGCGAGGGGTACCCCCACCATGACCGGGCGGTCACATGAACGCCCGGTCACGTGAGCGTCCGGTCACACCCATGTCCGGCCACCTGAAGGAGCGTCCATGCCCACTCCCACCTGGGCCCGGCTGTCGCCCGTCCGTCGCGAGCGGATCCTGGTCGCGGCGATGGACGAGTTCGGCACCCACGGCTACTCCACGGGCAGCCTGAACGTCATCGCCCGTGAAGCCGGGGTCGCCAAGGGCTCCCTGTTCCAGTACTTCTCGGGCAAGCTGGACCTCTTCACCTACGTGGCGGAGCAGACCTCGCTGCGTGTCTACAGGCACATGCGGCCCTGGCTCGACGGCTACGACGGCACCGGCGACTTCGCCACGCACCTCGTCGACGCGCTGGAGGCCTGGCTGGAGTACTTCGCCGGGCAGCCGCTCGAGCGGGGGGTGGCCGCCGCCACCAACATGGAGCTGGACCCGGCGGTGCGTGACGCGGTCAGGCGACCGGTGAACGCCATGTACGTGGCCGGTCTCCGCGTTCTCCTGGAACGGGCCGTCGACGCCGGGGACCTGCGCAAGGACGCCGACCTGGAGGCGCTGCTGTCACTCCTCCTGGTGCTCCTGCCGCACCTGGCTCTTGTCGCGCACGTCCCGACACCGAACAGCCCCGTACAGCTCACCGGGGTCGAACCCCAGGTCCGGCGCGCAAACCTCGAGCGTCTCGTCATCCCGCTGCTCGCCGATTTCCGAGCGCGGGACGACCGATGACGGAACCGACCGTGCAATCGCAATCGCAGTCTTCGGTTGCCGGTTGCGGTCGCCGGCACGGCAACCGGCGCGTCCTCCACGGCCGTCGGCATGCTCGGTGAGCTTTTCCCCTGAACACCGCTCGGGCTCTCGGGTGTGCCCGCGGCGGACCGGCCTACGGGCCGGAGTCCCAAAACACCCGGACAGCACGGAGACGTACCACCGGACATCACTGCTTCGTCCCCACAGAAAAGGTGATCTCGTGTTCCGTACACTCCTGCGGTCCTTGACCGCGCTGCTGCTGTGCGCGGCAGCAGCCTTCACCCTCGCACCGGCCGCCCACGCGTCGCAGGCAGCCGCCCCGGTCCTGGCTGCGGACCCCTCCACCACGGGCTCGTTCCCCGTCGCCTACACCGATCTCACCGTCTCCGCCTCGGGCCGCTCGTTCAGCGCACGTGTCTGGTACCCCGGCACGACGGCCGGGGCGGACGCGCCGGTCGCCGCCGGCGCCCACCCCGGACTCGCCTTCGGACACGGCTTCTTCCAGGCCATCACCCAGTACGAGAGCCTGCTCAAGCACTACGCCTCCTGGGGCATCATCACCGTCGCACCCAAGTCCCAGGGCGGTCTCTTCCCCAGCCACTCCGCGTTCGCCGACGACCTGAACGCGGCGCTCACCTGGCTCACCGCCCAGAACAGCACCACCGGCTCACGGTTCGCGGGCGCGGTCAGCACCGACCGGCTCGCCGTCTCGGGGCACTCCATGGGCGGCGGCGCCGCACTGCTCGCCGCGAGCCGGAACCCGGCCGTCAAGTCCGTCTCCACCCTCGCGGCGGCGGAGACCAACCCCTCGGCCGTCAGCGCCTCCAGCTCGCTGAGCATGCCGGTCCAGTACGTCGGAGGCAGCGCCGACACCGTCGCCGGCGTCGCCGACAACCAGCAGAAGATGTACGACGCCAAGCCGTCCGCCACCCAACTGCGCGTCATCACCGGCGGGTTCCACTGCGGCTTCGAGGACAGCTCCGGCTTCGGCTGTGACAGCGGAACCATCACCCGCGCCGCCCAGTTGAAACTGACCTACGGTGTCACGACCGCCTGGCTGCTCTACACCCTCGGCGTCGACTCCTCCCTGAACGACCAGGTGTGGGGCTCCGCGGCCCAGAACCTCGCCGGTGTGGTGTACTCCGCCAAGCCCTGACTCCGGCGCGCGACGGTGAGCGGTCGGCCCGTCACGGCCGCACCGCCTCCGTCGCCTCGACCGCCTCCACCCGCACCGCGCACACCTTGAACTCCGGCATCCGCGACGTCGGGTCGAGCGCCGGGTTGGTGAGGGTGTTGGCGCGGCCCTCGCCCGGCCAGTGGAACGGCATGAAGACGGTGTCCGGGCGGATCCCGGTCGTGATGCGGGCCGGCGCCACCGCGCGGCCCCGCCGCGACACCACCGCCACCGGGTCGCCCTCCACCGCCCCGAGCCGCGCCGCCAGCCGCGGGTGCAGCTCGACGAACGGGCCCGGCGCGGCGGCGTTCAGCTCGTCCACGCGGCGGGTCTGGGCGCCCGACTGGTACTGGGCGACGACCCGGCCGGTGGTCAGCAGCACGGGGTACTCGTCGTCCGGCTCCTCGGCGGCCGGCCGGTGCGACACGGGCACGAACCTCGCCCGGCCGTCGGCGGTGGCGAAGCGGTCCAGGAAGAGGCGGGGCGTGCCGGGGTGCGCGGCCGCCCCGTACTCGGCGGCCCCGTCCTCCTCGAGCGGGTCCGGGGAGGAGTCCCCTTCGGCCGGGCACGGCCAGAACACCCCGTTCTCCTCGGCCAGCCTGCGGTAGGTGATCCCGGAGTAGTCCGCGAGGCCGCCCGCGCTGGCCCGGCGCAGCTCCTCGAAGACCTCCTCGGGGTCGGTCGGGAAGCCCTTCTCCACGCCGAGCCGGGCGGCCAGTTCGTGCATGACCTCCAGGTCGCTGCGGACGCCGTCCGGCGGGCTGATCGCGCGCCGCCGCAACAGCACCCTGCCCTCCAGGCTGGTGGTGGTGCCGGTCTCCTCGGCCCACTGGGTGACGGGCAGGACCACGTCCGCGAGCGCCGCCGTCTCCGACAGGACGACGTCGCAGACGGCGAGGAAGCCGAGGGACCTGACGCGCTCCTCGACGTGCGCGGCCCGCGGCGCCGACACCACCGGGTTCGAGCCCATCAGCAGCAGCGACCGGATGTCCGTGCCCAGCGCGTCCAGCAGCTCGTAGGCGCTGCGTCCCGGTCCCGGCAGGCTGTCCGGGTCCACGCCCCACACCTCGGCCACGTGCCGCCGCGCCGCCGGGTCGTCCAGCTTGCGGTAGCCGGGCAACTGGTCGGCCTTCTGGCCGTGTTCGCGCCCGCCCTGCCCGTTGCCCTGCCCGGTCAGGCAGCCGTACCCGGACAGCGGGCGGCCCGCCCGGCCGGTCGCCAGGCACAGGTTGATCCACGCGCCCACCGTGTCGGTGCCCTTGGACTGCTGCTCGGGTCCGCGGGCGGTGAGCACCATCGCGGCCTCCGGCTCGCAGAACAGCCGTACGGTCTCCCGCAGTTGCGGCACGGACACGCCGGTGATCCGCTCCACGTACTCCGGCCAGTGCGCCATCGCCGCCGCCCGCGCCTCCTCCCAGCCGGCCGTCCGCTCCCGCACGTACGCCTCGTCCACCCGGCCCTCCGCCACCACCAGGTGCAGCAGGCCGAGCGCGAGGGCGAGATCGGTGCCGGGCCGGGGCGCGAGGTGCAGGTCGGCCTGCTCGGCGGTCTTCGTGCGGCGCGGGTCCACCACGATCAACGTGCCGCCGTTGTCGCGCAGTTCGCGGAAGAACCGCAGCGACGGCGGCATGGTCTCGGCGAGGTTGGAGCCGACCAGGATCACGCAGCCGGTCTTCGGGATGTCCTCCAGCGGGAACGGCAGCCCGCGGTCCAGGCCGAACGCCCTGGTGCCCGCGGCCGCCGCCGACGACATGCAGAAGCGCCCGTTGTAGTCGATCTGCGAGGTGCCCAGCACCACCCGCGCGAACTTGCCGAGCGCGTACGCCTTCTCGTTCGTCAGGCCGCCCCCGCCGAACACGCCGACCGCGTCCGGGCCGTGCTCGGCACGGGTGCGGCGCAGTTCCCCGGCGACCCGGTCCAGCGCCTCCTCCCAGGTGGCGGGCACCAGCGTGCCGCCGGAACGCACCAGCGGGGAGGTCAGGCGGACGCCCGCCCTCAGGACCGCCGGCGCCGTCCGCCCCTTGCCGCACAGCGCACCCCGGTTCACCGGGAAGTCCGCGCGCTCGCTGACCTCGACCGTGCCGTCCGGGGCCGGCGTCAGGTTCATCCCGCACTGCAGGGCGCAGTACGGGCAGTGGGTGGGCGTCGCGGAGTTCTGCATGCCGTTCAGCGTGCGCAGGCCGTGTTACGCGCCGTGCGGGTCCCGGTTACGCGGGCGGCACGGTGACCTCCCCGCGGTCCCGCGCCGGCCGTGAGGTGCGGAGGGGCGCGGAAACGGCCCCGTCACCGCGCCGCGGCCAGCGCCTTCGTCACGCCCGGTTCCTTCGGGCCGAGGAAACGGGGGTCCGGCTGGAACAGCGCGTCCAGGGCCGCCTTGCCCGCCGCGAAGACCTCGCGGGTGTTGCCGTAGTACCAGGTGGTGTCGTGCTTGGCGCCGACGCCGATGCCGTACGAGCGCACGCCCGCCGCCCGGCACAGCGCGACCGCGCGCCGGATGTGGAAGTCCTGGCTGATCAGCACCGCCCGGTCGACGCCGAAGATCTTCTTGGCGCGGACGCAGGAGTCCCAGGTGTCGAAGCCGGCGTAGTCGCTGACGATCCGGCCCGTCGGGACGCCGTGCTTCGTCAGGTACGCGCGCATGGCGTCGGGCTCGTCGTAGTCCTCGCGGCTGTTGTCGCCGGTGACGAGGACGACCTCGACGCGGCCCGCGCGGTACAGCGTCGCCGCCGCGTCCAGCCGGTGCGCGAGGTACGGGGACGGCTCGCCGTCCCACAGGCCCGCGCCGAAGACGACGGCGACCTCGGTGCGCGGCACGTCGGCCGTCGTGCGCAGCCCGTCGCCCGTCGTGACGTGCAGCCACGCCGCCGGGGCCAGCGCCAGCACGCACGCGGCCATCACGGCCCGCACCAGCCGCCGCTGCCCGGCACGCGTGCGGGGCAGGCGCGGTACGCGCAGCTTCGGTCGGCGCATCGTGCGGTCCTCTCCCGGACGTCGACGGTCCCCTGCCGGACGTCGTTCCCGACAGGGGAAGACGTCCGGCAGGAGCGTACGGTTCAGTCCACGGCGTGTGACCGCCTTCACGTCCGGGGCCGGAAAGCGCAGGTCACAGACGCTCACACACCCATGGCACCCCGGGTGAACCCCCGGAAAACCCCCGTCATTCCGGTGCAACGGCGGGGCAATGTCACGCCGCCACCATCGGTGCATGAACCGGAACGACAGCTTGCCCGCGAGCCGGCTCCGCCTCGTCTCCCCCTACGGCGGGCGGTGCCCCGACCCTCCCTCCGCGGCCCCCGCCCTGGTCGTCGTGGCGCACGGCAGCCGCGACCCGCGCGCGCTGCGCACCGTACGCGCGCTCCTCGACCGCGTCCGCGAGCTGCGCCCCGGCCTGCCCGTGCACCTGGGCCACATCGAACTGAACGAACCCCTGCTGCCCGACACGCTCGCCGCGCTCGGCGCGTACCGTTCGGCGGCGGTCTGCGTACCGCTCCTGCTCAGCCGTGGTCATCACGTCAAGAAGGACATCCCCGCGATGGCCGCCGCCGCACCGGCACGCACGCGCGTGGCCGTGGCGCTCGGCCCGCACCCCCTCCTGGCGGAGGCCCTGCACGACCGTCTGGCCGAGGCCGGCTGGCGCGCCCCCGCCGACGCGGCGGACCGCCGCTCCCGCGCCGTCGTGCTCGCCGCGGCCGGCTCCCGCGACCCCGAGTCCGCGGCGGACACGGGCCGCACCGCCCGGCTCCTCGCCGCACGCCTCGGCGTGCCCGTGATCCCCGCCTACGCCTCCGCGGCCGCCCCCACGGTCGCCGACGCCGTGCGCGCCCTGGCCGCCCGGGGCCGCCACCGCGTCGCCGTCGCCTCGTACTTCACCGCCCCCGGCCGCTTCGCCACGGAGTGCGCCGAGGCGGCGCCGTGGATCGTCTCGGCGCCCCTGGGCACGCACCCGGCGATGGCCCGTCTCCTCCTGCACCGCTACGACCAGGCCCTCGCCGCACCGGGCACCCGGCCGGAACCGGAGTTCGCCACGCCGGGCATCCAGCCGGAACCGGAGCTCGCCACCCCGGACACCCGGCCGGAACCGGGACTCGCCACCCCGGGCACCCGGCCGGAACCGGAGCTCGCCACCCCGGACACCCGGCCGGAACCGCAACTCACCGCACCCGCCACGCCGACGGCACCGGAACTCGCCCCGGCCTGACGCGCCGACGAAACGGAACTCACCCCAGCCTGAAACGGCCGCCGACGTCCCGAATGTCGGTGCCTGCCTCTACTGTCGGGTGCATGGAAGGCAGCACCGCAGCCCAGGCCCACGACCATCGCGTCCCGCCGCCCGAGAACCGCGTACCTCCCGCCGGATACGACGTGTCCGACGTGGAGCGCTGGGCCCCCGAACCCGACAAGCGCCCCGGCCGCACCGCCTTCCAGCGCGACCGCGCCCGCATCCTGCACAGCGCCGCGCTGCGCCGGCTGGCCGGCAAGACGCAGGTGGTCACGCCCGGCACCCGCAGCCTCGCCTGGGACGCCAGCCCCCGCACCCGCCTCACCCACTCCCTGGAGTGCGCGCAGGTCGGCCGCGAGCTGGGCGCCGCCCTGGGCTGCGACCCGGACCTCGTCGAGGCCGCCTGCCTCTCGCACGACCTGGGCCACCCGCCGTTCGGCCACAACGGCGAACAGGCGCTGAACGAGTTCGCCGAGGACTGCGGCGGCTTCGAGGGCAACGCCCAGTCGCTGCGGCTGCTGACCCGCATCGAGCCCAAGCGCTTCACCGCCGAGGGCTCCGTCGGCCTCAACCTCACCCGAGCCGCCCTCGACGCCGCCACCAAGTACCCGTGGCCGCGCGGCGCGCACCCCACCGACCCGGCGTCCCCGAAGTTCGGGGTGTACGAGGACGACCGGCCGGTGTTCGACTGGATCCGCAAGGAGACCCCCGGCACGCGGACGTGCTTCGAGGCGCAGGTGATGGACTGGGCCGACGACGTCGCCTACTCGGTGCACGACGTCGAGGACGGCCTGCACGCCGGGCACATCGACCCCGACAGCCTGCACGCGCGGCCCGAGCGGCAGGCGGTCTTCACGGTCGCCGTCGGCCGGTACGTGCCCGCGGACACCGACCCCGCCGAGCTGTCCGCCGCCCTCGACCGCCTCCAGGCCCAGGAGTGGTGGCCGCACCGCTACGACGGCTCCGCGGTGGCGCAGGCCCGTCTGAAGGACGCCACCAGCCAGCTCATCGGCCGTTTCTGCCTCGCCGCCGAGGGCGCCACGCGCGCGGCGTGGGGGAGCGGGCGGCTGACCCGGTACGGCGCCGAGCTCGTCGTACCGCGCGAGACCCGGATGGAGTGCGCGGTGCTGAAGGCGGTCGCCGACCGGTACGTGATGCAGCGGGCCGAGCAGGAGTTGCTGCGGGCCGACCAGCGGATCGTGATCGGCCGGCTCGCGGAGGCGCTCACCGCCCGCGCCCCGGACGGGCTGGATCCCCAGTTCCGGGCGCTGTTCGACCGGGCCCCGGACGACCGGGCCCGCAAGCGGGTGATCGTCGACCAGATCGCGTCGCTCACGGACGCCGCGGCCCGCTCGCTTCACGCCCGTCTGACGGGGCACCCGTGAGGGACCCCGGGGTCACATGGGATGCGGGCGCGCCCGAAAGTGACCCTCTGTGGCCTGATCGGGCCACTCCCCCTTCCCCCATCACGCTGCGTGCGGGAGGCTCGCATGTGGCGGCACCCCTACGAGGAGGCATCAAGTGGTCGACGCGGATCAGACATTCGTCATCGTGGGAGGCGGGCTCGCCGGCGCGAAGGCGGCGGAGACGCTCCGGGACGAGGGCTTCACCGGCCGCGTGATACTGATCTGCGACGAGCGCGACCACCCCTACGAGCGCCCTCCGCTGTCCAAGGGCTACCTGCTGGGCAAGGATGAGCGCGACAGCGTCTTCGTCCACGAGCCCGCCTGGTACGCGCGGCACGACGTCGAACTGCACCTCGGCCAGACCGTCGTCGCGATCGACCGGGACGCGAAGGCGGTCCGCCTCGGCGACGGCACGCTGGTCCGCTACGACAAGCTGCTGCTGGCCACCGGCGCCGAGCCGCGCCGCCTGGACATCCCCGGCACCGACCTGGCCGGCGTCCACCACCTGCGCCGGCTGGCCCACGCCGAGCGGCTCAAGGGGGTCCTCGCGGCCCTCGGCCGGGACAACGGCCACCTCGTGATCGCGGGCGCCGGCTGGATCGGCCTGGAGGTCGCCGCGGCGGCCCGCGAGTACGGCGCCGAGGTCACCGTCGTCGAGCCCGCGCAGACCCCGCTGCACGGCGTGCTCGGCCCCGAGCTGGGCAACCTGTTCGCCGAGCTGCACCGCGCGCACGGCGTCCGCTTCCAGTTCGGGCGGACCCTCACGGAGATCGTCGGGCAGGACGGCATGGTCCTCGCCGTCCGCACCGACGACGGCGAGGAGCACCCGGCGCACGACGTGCTCGCGGCGATCGGCGCGGCCCCGCGCACCGCCCTCGCGGAGGCGGCGGGCCTGGAGATCGCCGAGCGGGCGCACGGCGGCGGCATCGTGGTCGACGAGCGGCTGCGCACCTCCGACCCCGACATCCACGCGGCCGGCGACGTCGCCTCCTTCCCCCATCCCCTCTTCGGCACCCGGCTGCGCGTGGAGCACTGGGCCAACGCGCTCAACGGCGGCCCCGCGGCGGCCCGCGCGATGCTCGGCCGGGACATCGTGTACGACCGTGTGCCCTACTTCTTCTCCGACCAGTACGACCTCGGCATGGAGTACTCCGGCTGGGCGCCGCCGGGGTCGTACGACGAGGTGGTGATCCGCGGCGACGCGGGCAAGCGCGAGTTCATCGCCTTCTGGGTCAAGGAGGGCCGGGTGCTCGCCGGGATGAACGTCAACGTGTGGGACGTCACGGACACCGTCCAGCGGCTGATCCGGGCGAGGACACAGGTGAACACGGAGGCGCTGGCGGACCCGCACGTACCGCTGGAAAGCCTCGTCCCGTAGCTGTCGGTGCGCCGCCGTAGACTTCTGGCGTGGCTGGACGGATCAACGACGAGGACGTGAAGGCGGTACGGGACGCGGTCCCGATCGACGCCGTCGTGTCCGAGTACCTCCAGCTGCGCAACGCCGGCGGCGGCAACCTCAAGGGCCTGTGCCCCTTCCACGACGAGAAGTCCCCGTCCTTCCAGGTCAGCCCCAGCAAGGGCCTCTTCCACTGCTTCGGCTGCCAGGAGGGCGGCGACACCATCACGTTCGTAATGAAGGTCGACCACCTCTCCTTCTCCGAGGCGGTCGAGCGGCTCGCCGCCCAGGCCGGCATCACCCTGCGTTACGAGGAGGGCGGGTACAACCCCGCCCACCAGCGCGGCGAGCGGATCCGCCTGGTCGAGGCCCACAAGATCGCCGCCGACTGGTACGCGGAGCAGCTCGCCACCGGCCCGGAGGCCGACGCCGGCCGCACGTTCCTCGCCGAGCGCGGCTTCGACCAGGCCGCCGCCCAGCACTTCGGCGTCGGCTACAGCCCCCAGGGCTGGGACCACCTCACCCGCTACCTGCGCGGCAAGGGCTTCACCGACAAGGAACTGATCCTCTCCGGCCTCTCCCAGGAGGGCCGCCGCGGCCCCATCGACCGCTTCCGCGGCCGCCTGATGTGGCCGATCCGGGACATCGGCGGCGACGTCGTCGGCTTCGGCGCCCGCAAGCTGTACGAGGCGGACAACGGCCCGAAGTACCTCAACACCCCCGACACTGCCATCTACCGCAAGTCCCAGGTCCTGTACGGCATCGACCTCGCGAAGAAGGAGATCGCCAAGACCTCCCGCGCGGTCGTCGTCGAGGGCTACACCGACGTCATGGCCTGCCACCTCGCCGGCGTCACCACCGCCATCGCGACCTGCGGCACCGCCTTCGGCGGCGACCACATCAAGATCCTGCGCCGCCTGCTGATGGACAACGGCAGCGCGCGCGTGATCTTCACCTTCGACGGCGACGCGGCCGGCCAGAAGGCGGCCCTGCGCGCCTTCGAGGACGACCAGAAGTTCGCCGCCGAGACGTACATCGCCGTCGCCCCCGACGGCATGGACCCCTGCGATCTGCGCCTCGCCAAGGGCGACGAGGCGGTCGCCGACCTGGTCGAGCCCCGAACCCCGCTCTTCGAGTTCGCGCTCCGCCAGATCGTCGTCCGCTACGACCTGGACACCCCGGCGGGCCGCGCCGCCGCCCTCGACGAGGCCGCCCCGATCGTCGCCCGCATCAAGAACACCGGCGCCCAGCACGAGGTCGCCGTGCAGCTGGCCGGCATGCTCGGCATCCTCGACACGCAGTTCGTGGTCAAGCGGGTGGCCCAGCTGGCCCGTTGGGCCCGCGAGCGCGGCGGCGCCCCGGCCCCGGGCCCGGGCCAGGCGCGCGGCCCCCGGCAGTACGAGGCCGCTCCCCGCCCGACCGGCGGCGGCCCCGCGCTCAACCTCCGCAACCCGGTCTACGCCACCGAACGGGAACTGCTCAAACTCGCCCTCCAGCGTCCGGACCTGGTCGCCCCGGCCTTCGACGCGTACGGCGTCGACGAGTTCACCGCGGCGCCGTACGCGGCCGTGCGCCAGACCGTCCTCGACGCGGGCGGCGCGGAGTACGGCGTGCAGGACCCGCAGGAGTACCTGGTCCGGGTCCGTGAGGCGGCGCCCGACGACACGGTCCGCGCCATGGTGACGGAGCTGGCGGTCGAGGCGATCATGCGCAGGACCGTCGACGAGGTGTACGCCGGCACCGTGCTGGTGACGGTCCGCCGCCGCGCCGTGGAGCGCCGCATCCGCGACATCCAGTCCCAGCTGGCCCGGCTGGCCGCGGGCGGGGACCCGGCCCACCTGGCGGCCGTGCAGAACGAGCTGTGGGTGCTCCAGCAGTACGACCAGGCACTGCGCGAGCACGGAGCCGCCGCTCTGTGAGCCGTCCGCCCGGCACGGTCACCGGGCGGTCACCGGCCGGACGCAAAAAGTCATCGCACGCCCCTCGGCGCGGCGATGTGTCTTACTCCACACTGGGTTCCGGTGCCTGAGTCCTCGGAGCGCGGCCGATCCGTCCCTCGCGGGTCCACGACCCCCGCGGCTTTGCTCATCGCGTACGGGACGGACAGCGGCGAGGCCGCCGACTCCGCCCCCGACGTACCGCTGCCGCACACCTCAGCAGCGATCACCCTGGAGGTCGCCCCCGTGCAGACCCGGACCCTCACCCATACCGACGTCAGTACGGACGGCACGGAAGCGGACCCGGAGACCGACGTGCTCGCCGCGGTCCCCCCGCAGATCCGTGCCGTGCACCCCCTCCCGGCGGACCCGGACGGCCCGCCCGCCGAAGAACTCGAGACCGCCGACCCTCCCGAACCCGCCGAACCCGCCGAGAACCCCGAATCCGACGAGCCCGACGAGCCCGTCGAAGCCGTCGAGGCGCCCGAGCCGTCGCGTGTCCGCGCCGACACCGGCAGCCCCTCCTCGGACCTGTTCCGCCAGTACCTGCGCGAGATCGGCCGCGTCCCGCTGCTCACCGCCGCCGAGGAGGTGGAACTCGCCCGCCGCGTCGAGGCGGGCCTGTTCGCCGAGGAGAAGCTGAGCAACACGCCCGACCTGGACAGCGAGCTCGCCCTGGACCTCGACCGCCTCGTCGTCATGGGCCGCATGGCCAAGCGCCGCCTCATCGAGGCCAACCTGCGGCTCGTGGTGTCGGTGGCCAAGCGGTACGTCGGACGCGGCCTGACCATGCTCGACCTGGTGCAGGAGGGCAACCTCGGCCTCATCAGGGCCGTGGAGAAGTTCGACTACGCCCGCGGCTACAAGTTCTCCACCTACGCCACCTGGTGGATCCGCCAGGCCATGTCCCGCGCCCTCGCCGACCAGGCCCGCACCATCCGCGTCCCGGTCCACGTCGTCGAACTCATCAACCGCGTCGTCCGCGTCCAGCGGCGGATGCTCCAGGAGCGCGGCTACGAGCCCACCGCCGACGAGGTCGCCGCCGACCTCGACCTGCCGCCCGAGCGGGTCGGCGAGGTGCTGCGGCTGGCCCAGGAACCGGTCTCCCTGCACGCCCCCGTCGGCGAGGAGGACGACGTGGCGCTCGGCGACCTGATCGAGGACGGCGACGCCGCCTCCCCCGTGGAGTCGGCGGCGTTCCTGCTGCTGCGCGAACACCTCGAAGCGGTGCTCTCCACGCTCGGCGAACGCGAGCGCAAGGTGGTGCAGTTGCGCTACGGGCTGGCCGACGGGCGTCCGCGCACCCTGGAGGAGATCGGCCGCATCTTCGGCGTGACGCGGGAGCGGATACGGCAGATCGAGTCCAAGACCCTCAACAAGCTCCGCGACCACGCCTTCGCCGACCAGCTGCGGGGCTACCTGGACTGAGACGGGGCCGCCCGGAACGAAGCCCGGCACGAAGCCCGGAACGCCCGAGCGGCCCCGCACAACCGCCGAGCCTCAGTCCACCTCGGCGACCGCCTGCGCGAACTGTGCCTTGTACAGCCGCGCGTAGGCGCCGTCGGCCGCCAACAGCTCGGCGTGGGTGCCCTGTTCGACTATCGCGCCGTTCTCCATCACCAGGATCGTGTCCGCGTCCCGGATGGTGGAGAGCCGGTGCGCGATCACGAACGAGGTCCGCCCGTCCGCCAGTTTGGCCATCGCCTTCTGGATCAGCACCTCGGTGCGGGTGTCCACGGAGCTGGTGGCCTCGTCCAGCACCAGGATCGTCGGGTCGGACAGGAACGCCCGGGCGATGGTGATCAGCTGCTTCTCACCCGCGCTGACGCCCGAGCCCTCGTCGTCGATCACGGTGTCGTAGCCGTCGGGCAGGGTGCGCACGAAACGGTCGGCGTGGGCCGCCCGCGCCGCCTCCTCGATCTCGCCGCGGGTCACCTCGCGGGAGGCGCCGTAGGCGATGTTCTCCGCGATGGTGCCGCCGAACAGCCAGGTGTCCTGCAGCACCATGCCGATGTGCGCCCGCAGTTCGTCCCGGGACATCCGCGCTATGTCGACGCCGTCGAGGGTGATGCGCCCGCCGGAGACCTCGTAGAACCGCATGAGCAGGTTCACCAGCGTCGTCTTGCCGGCGCCGGTGGGGCCGACGATGGCGACCGTGTGCCCGGGCTCCACCTTCAGCGACAGGCCCTCGATGAGCGGCTTGTCCGGGTCGTAGCGGAAGGACACGTCCTCCAGCGCGACCCGCCCGCGCAGCTCGGCCGGCTTCTCGGCCGGCACCGGATCCGCCTCCTGCTCCTCCGCGTCCAGGAGTTCGAAGATCCGCTCGGCCGACGCCACGCCGGACTGCACCAGGTTCGCCATGGAGGCGACCTGCGTCAGCGGCATCGAGAACTGCCGCGAGTACTGGATGAACGCCTGCACGTCACCGATCGACAGCGCGCCCGACGCCACCCGCAGCCCGCCCACGACCGCGACCAGCACGTAGTTGATGTTCGACACGAACATCATCAGCGGCTGCATGATCCCGCTGTTGAACTGCGCCCGGAAACCGGCCTCGTACAGCGCGTCGTTCTGCTCGGCGAACTGCTTCGCCGACTCCTCCTGCCGGCCGAACACCTTCACCAGCGTGTGCCCGGTGTACATCTCCTCGACGTGCGCGTTCAGCTTGCCGGTGGAGCGCCACTGCTGCACGAAGTGCGGCTGCGAGCGCTTGCCGACCCGGGTGGCGACGACGAACGACAGCGGCACGGTCACCAGCGCCACCAGCGCCAGCAGCCAGGAGACGTAGAACATCATCGCCAGCACGCCGATGATGGTCAGCAGCGAGTTGATGAGCTGGCCCATCGACTGCTGCAGCGTCTGGCCGATGTTGTCGATGTCGTTGGTCGCCCGGCTGAGCACCTCGCCGCGCTGCCGCTTGTCGAAATACGACAGCGGCAGCCGCGACAGCTTCGTCTGCACGTCCTCCCGCAGCCGGTACATCGTCCGGTTGACGGCCCGGTTCACCAGCCGGGTCGCCACCGCCATCAGCAGACCGGCCGCCAGGAACGTGCACAGCGCGAGCAGCAGCACGCTGCCGACCGCGCCGAAGTCGATGCCCTTGCCCGGCGTGAAGTCGGTGCCGCGCAGCATGTCGGCGATGTCGCCCTGGCCGCGCTCCCGCATGGAGTCGAGGACCTGCTGCTTCGACACCCCGGACGGCATCTTCCGTCCGATGATCCCGCCGAAGACCAGGTCGGTGGCCCGGCCGAGGATCTTCGGCCCGACCACGTTCAGGCCGACGCTGAAGACCACGCAGGCCAGCAGCGCGTAGATGGTCAGCCGTTCCGGTCTGAACTGGGCGACGAGCCGTTTGCCCGACCCCTTGAAGTCCATCGAGCGCTGATCGGGGCCGCCCCCGGCCATCATCCGCCCCATAGCGCTGGCCATCAGGCAGCCTCCGCTTCCGTCAGCTGGGAGAGCACGATCTCCCGGTAGGTCTCGTTGCCGGACATCAGCTCGTGGTGGCGGCCCGTGCCGACGACCCGCCCCTCGTCGAGGACGACGATCCGGTCGGCGTCGCGGATGGTCGCCACCCGCTGCGCGACGATCACCACGGTCGCCTCGGCGGTCTCCTGGGCCAGCGCCGCGCGCAGGGCCGCGTCGGTCGCGTAGTCGAGCGCGGAGAACGAGTCGTCGAACAGGTAGATCTCCGGGCGCTGCACCAGCGTGCGGGCGATCGCCAGCCGCTGGCGCTGACCGCCGGAGACGTTGGTGCCGCCCTGCGCGATCGGCGCGTCCAGGCCGCCCTCCAGCCCGCTCACGAAGTCCTTGGCCTGCGCCACCTCCAGCGCGTGCCACAGCTCCTCGTCGGTGGCGTCCGGGTTGCCGTAGCGCAGGTTGGTCGCGACGGTGCCGGCGAACAGGTACGGCTTCTGCGGCACCAGCCCGACGGTCTTGGCCAGCAGCTTCGGCTCCAGCTCGGACACGTCGGTGCCGTCGACGAGCACCTGGCCCTCGGTGGCGTCGAACAGCCGGGGGACCAGCCCGAGCAGCGTGGACTTGCCGCTGCCGGTCGAACCGATCACGGCCGTCACCTCGCCGGGCCGGGCCACCAGGTCGATCGCCTTGAGCACCGGCTCCTCCGCGCCCGGGTAGCGGAAGCCCGCGCCGCGGATCTCCAGATGGCCGTGCCGGCGCAGCTCGGTGACCGGCGCCGTCGGCGGGACCACGCTGGAGGAGGTGTCCAGCACCTCCTGGATGCGCTCGGCGCACACCTCCGCGCGCGGCACCATCATGAACATGAAGGTGGCCATCATCACGGACATCACGATCTGCATCAGATAGGCGAGGAACGCCGTCAGGTCGCCGATCTGCATGCCGCCGCTGTCGATGCGGTGCGCGCCGAACCACACCACCGCGATCGACGACAGGTTCACCGTCGTCATGACCACCGGGAACATCAGCGCGAGCAGGTTGCCCGTCTTCAGCGACATCTCGGTCAGGTCCGCGTTGGCCTTCCCGAAGCGCCGCTGCTCGTACTCGTCCCGGACGAAGGCACGGATGACGCGGTTGCCGGTGATCTGCTCGCGCAGCACCCGGTTGACCGTGTCGAGGCGCACCTGCATGGCCCGGAACAGCGGCCGCAGCCGCCGCACGATCAGCGTGACGCAGATCCCCAGCACCGGCACGACGGCGACCAGCACGCCCGACAGCGGCACGTCCAGGCCGAGCGCCAGCACGATGCCGCCCACGCACATGATCGGCGCGGACACCATCAGCGTGAACGTCATCAGGGCCAGCATCTGGACCTGCTGCACGTCGTTGGTCGTGCGGGTGATCAGCGAGGGCGCGCCGAAGTGGCCCACCTCCCGCGCCGAGAACGACTGCACGCGGTCGAACACGGCGCCCCGGACGTCCCGGCCGAGCGCCGAGGCGGTGCGGGCGCCGTAGTACACGGCGCCGATGTTGCACACCACCTGGGCCAGCGAGATGCCGATCATCAGGGCACCGAAGGAGAGGATGTAGCCCGTGTCCCCCTTGACGACACCGTTGTCGATGATGTGGGCGTTCAGCGTCGGCAGGTAGAGCGTGGCGCACGTCTGCAGGAACTGCAGCAGCACCAGCAGGGCGATGGGTTTCTTGTAGGGCCTCAAATAGGCCCGCAGAAGTCGTATGAGCACGCTGCGTCTCTCGGAGTCGGCGTCGTCGGGTGGAGCGGGCGTGTGCCCGAGGCTCCTATCGTCGGACACTCCACCCGTGTTACCTCAACCGATTAAGCCGTCAGGGCGTGTTGCGCCGCCTCACGGGCGAAAGGCGCCCGGATGGGTCTGGTCCCGCACCGACACGAACTGCTGCCGCACCGCCTGCCCCACCGCCAGATCGTCCCCGGGTTCGAGGATCTGCGCCGCCGCGCCCTGCCAGGCCGGCGGGGTGCGCGGGTCGAGGGCGCCCTGTGACACGCCGAGCGCCCAGGCGGCCTGCCGGGCGGCGCCGATCGCCGCGTAGTCCGCGGGCTGCGGCACGGCGATCTGCGCGCCGAACAGCGACGGCGCCACGGCCTGCACGGCGGGCAGCGCGGCGGCCGCCCCCAGCAGGAACACCCGCCGCACCTCCACCCCGCGGCCGCGCAGCACGTCCAGCGCGTCGGCGAGCCCGCACAGCATGCCCTCGAACGCGGCCCGCGCGAGGTGCTCCGGCTTCATCGACTCGCGCCTGAGGCCCGCCAGCGTCCCGGCGGTGTGCGGCAGGTTCGGCGTCCGCTCGCCCTCCAGATACGGCAGCAGCACCAGCCCGTGCGAGCCGGGCGTGGACTTCATCGCCAGCTCCGACAGACTCTCCAGGTCCGCCAGCCCGAGCAGTTCGGCGGTACCGCGCAGCGCCCGTACGGCGTTCAGGGTGGTCACGACCGGCAGGTGCAGGCCGGTCGCGTCGGCCAGCGCGGTGATCATCCCGGCGCCGTCGACGAGGGCCTCGTGGTGGACGGCCATGACGGAACCGGAGGCGCCGAGCGACACCACCGCGTCGCCGAGCCCGATCCCGAGCCCGAAGGCGGCGGCCATGGTCTCCCCGGTCCCGGCGGAGATCAGCAGCCCCTCGGGGGTGGTGCCGGCCGCGTCCGCCGGGCCGATCACCTCGGGCAGCATGACCTGGTGCCCGAGCGCCAGCTCGACCAGGTCGGGGCGGTAGCCGCCGGTGGCCGCCGACCAGTAGCCGGTCCCCGAGGCCCCACCGCGGTCGGTGGTCCGCCGGACCGGCCGCCCCAGCAGCTGCCACACCAGCCAGTCGTGGGCCTGCATGAGGACCGCGGTGCGCAGGGCGGCGTCGGGTTCGCTCTTGGCGAGCCAGCGCAGCTTCGTCACCGGGTGCGCGGCCTGCGGCACGCTCCCCACCGCGTGCGCCCACGCCTCCCGCCCGCCGAGGGCGTCGATCAGGTCGGCCGCCGCGACCTGCGTCCGCTTGTCCCCGCCCACCATCGCCGGGCGCACCGTGTTGCCCTGCGCGTCCAGCGGCACGACCGCGTTCTGCTGCGCCGATACGCCGATGGCCTGCACGCCTTCCAGCAGCCCGCCGCCGGCCGCCTCTCCCAGGGACAGCAGCCAGGCCTGCGGGTCGACGTCCGCGGGCCGCCCGCCGCCCTCGACGGCCTCGATCGGATGCGGCGCATAGCCCTGCCTCAGCACGGCCCCCGTGTCCGTGTCACAGACGACGATGCGAGTGAAAGCGGGTGAACTGTCCAACCCGGCGACTATCCCCATGGCCGGAATTCTGCCGCACCGCCGCGGCTGCTCGACCCGCGGTGCGCCACGGGGACACGAGGGCGGCCCGGGCGCGGCGGCCGCGGACCCGTCCTGGCTGGTGGGCGCGGCTTCCCGTCGCCCTCCGGGCCGCGCGGGTCTCCGCGCGCGGGTCTCAGCGTCCGTTCGGGCCGCGCGGGTCTCCGCGCCTACCGGGCCTCAGGGACTGTCCGGCGGATCATGCCGCACCTGGGCCGGAAGGTGCCGCCGGTCTCCTCCGGCCTGATCCGCCGGCAGGCGCTAGGTGGCGCTGGTGCCCCAGTCGTCGGCCGCCGCGGTGCCGGCGTTGCGGTCACGCAGCGAGCGGACCCGCTCGGCGACGGAGTCGGGGACGCGGTCGCCGACCTTCTCGCTCACCGCCTGGTACGCCTTGCCCGCGAACTGGCGGCCCTGCTGCGCCGCCGACTCCGCCGTGTTGCGGACCGCCGGGTTCTGCGCGATCTGGCGTGCGGACTTCTTCAGCTGCTCGTAGCGTTCGCGTCCGGCCTTGGTGCCCAGGACGTAACCCAGAGCCAGCCCGACGACGAACGTGAGCTTGTAGCGCATGGCGGCCAGCCTTCCCTCGTGTGGTCTTCGGTGCGGCGTCGGTGCCGGGGTGGGGAACCGATTGGCGGAGCACCCCCCTGCTTGCGCTAATGTATGTGTCGCAGCGAGCGTCCGCCCCCTGGCGAATACCCAGGTCGGCACGTTCGATGCAACGAGGCATTCCTCCGTAGCTCAATTGGCAGAGCAGCCGGCTGTTAACCGGCAGGTTACTGGTTCGAGTCCAGTCGGGGGAGCTCGGTCCTCCGTAGCTCAATTGGCAGAGCAGCCGGCTGTTAACCGGCAGGTTACTGGTTCGAGTCCAGTCGGGGGAGCATGCTGAACGAGGACCCCTGCGGGGTCCTTTTTCATGTTCGGCGCAGCAGCGCAGGCCGCGGCGCGGTCCCCACGGGCGGCGAAGTCGACCACCCGAGGCAGGAGATCGTATGAGCGGCTATGCTGCGGCAGACGGCGCGCACACATGTACGCGACACGCCGTTATGGGGCGGTAGCTCAGCCGGTTAGAGCAGCGGACTCATAATCCGTCGGCCGTGGGTTCGAGTCCCACCCGCCCCACCGTGCACTACGCGGGCAGACCTGCCCGACCAGCGAAGACAGCGAGGCCCCCGCTCCCGCGGGGGCCTTTTCGCGCGGCAGGACCGTTTGCGGCGAGATCGTCGGCCCGGCCAGTGTCCGGCCAGCGCCCGGCCGGCGTTCGGTCGGAGTGAGAACCGGCCCTCAGGTCACCAGGCCCTGGCGGTAGGCGTAGACGACGGCCTGGACGCGGTCGCGCAGTCCCAGCTTGGCGAGGATGCGGGAGACGAAGGTCTTGACGGTCTCCGGGCTGATCACGAGGGCCGCGGCGATCTCGCTGTTGGAGAGGCCGTCCGCGATCAGCCGCAGCACCTCCAGCTCGCGCGGGGTCAGCGGGACGCCGGGCGGGGTGCCGCCGCCGTCGGCGGGGCGGATCCGGGCGGCGTAGCGGCCCACGAGCTGCCGGGTCACCTCGGGGTCCAGCAGGGCCGCGCCGGTGGCCACGGTCCGGATACCGTGCAGCAGCCGGTCCGGCGGCGCGTCCTTGAGCAGGAAGCCGCTGGCGCCCGCGCGCAGCGCCTCGTAGACGTACTCGTCCAGGTTGAACGTGGTCACCACGAGCACCTTCACCGGATGCGGCACTCCTGCACCGGCCAGCAGCCGGGTGGCCTCGATGCCGTCGAGGACCGGCATCCGGACGTCCATCACCACGACGTCCGGGCGCACCCGGCCGGCCAGGTCGACCGCGGCCTGCCCGTCCCCGCACTCGCCCGCCACTTCCAGGTCGGGCTGGGCGTCGATGATCGTCGCCAGCCCGGTGCGCACCAGCACCTGGTCGTCGCAGACCAGGACCCGGATCGGTGCCGTGCCCACGCCGCTCACGCCGGGCTCCCCACCGGTATCCGGGCCCGGACGACGAACCCGCTTCCCGCCTCCCGGCCCGCGCTGAACTCGCCGCCCAGCACCGCCACGCGTTCCCGGAGACCGGCCAGGCCCCGTCCGCTCCCGCCGGGCGACGCCGTGGCCGGGCCGGAGCCGTCCGTGCCGACCTTCACCGAGATCTCCTTCTCGCCGTACCGGACCTGGACCGAAGTGGGGCTGCCATGGGCGTACTTGAGGGCGTTGGTCAGGGCCTCCTGCACCACCCGGTAGGCCACCAGGTCGGCGCTGCCGGCCGACTCGGCCGGCGTGCCCTCCTCGGCGAACTCCACCGGCTGCCCGGCCCGGCGGGTCTGTTCCACCAGCGTGCGCAGCCGGCCGGCCGACGGTGTCCTGTCGGTGCCGGTGCCGGTGCCGGTGCCGGTGCCAGTGCCGGTGCTGTGGTCGGGGTTGAGCAGGTCGAGCAGATGGCGCAGGTCGGAGATGGCCCGCCGCCCGGTGTCGGAGACGTGGGTCAGGGTCTGGTCGAGGCGGTCCGGCGCGGCCGTCAGATACCGGGCCGCCTCCGCCTGCACGACCATCGCCGTCACATGATGGGTCACCACATCGTGCAGCTCGCGGGCGATCCGGGTGCGCTCGGCGGTCCGGGTCTCCTCGGCGACGCGCCGCCGGCGGTCGGCCTCCGCGGCCCGGGTGGAGCGCAGCCACGCCCCGACGCCCCAGGCGAGGACCAGCGCCAGATAGAACGTCACGAACCCGCTCGCCTTCTCGCCCCCCGACCCCAGCCGGTGCAGTGCGACCGCCAACGGCACGTAGGCCACGGAGAACAGGAGCGCGGCGGGCCGCCGGTGCCGTTCCAGATGGGCGCCGGTGCTGATCAGGGCGATCGGCAGCGCGGTGCTCGCGAGCGAGTGGTAGCCGCGCAACTGGTCGACGGCGAAGCCGAGACAGACCAGGGCGAGGGAGACGGCCGGCCAGCGCCGACGCACGGCGAGCGGCAGGCACTCCAGGCCGAGCATCGCGATGGCCGCCGCGTCGAAGGGGCGGGTCGGCAGGTCCCCGACCTGCGTCCCCTTGTCGTGCAGCACCGGCAGGAACGACCCGGCCAGCAGCAGCAGTCCGAGCGGCAGATCCCGGACCGTGACGTCGAGCCGGTGCCACCATCCGGGCGGCTGCCGAGGACTGATCATCGGGGCAGTGTAGCGACGGCGCCGGCCTGGACACCCCGGCGCCGGCGCGGCAGCAGATGCCCCCGCCGCTCGGCCAGCCACAGGAACGCGGCCGTCACCAGCAGCCCGAACAGCACCGAGTACACGCTCGCCTCCGGCCCGAACTGCCCGCCCGTGACGAGCTGGGAGCCCGAGGTGGTGGCGTCCAGCAGCCCCTTCTGGGCTCCGCCGTTGCCGGAGACCTCGGTGCCGAAGACGCCGGACTCGGCGAAGTTCCAGCCGAAGTGCAGGCCGATCGGCAGCCAGAGGGTGCGGGTGGCGGCGTACGCGGCGCCGAGCATGCCGCCGGCCTCGATCGCGATGGCGAGGGCGCCCCACAAGGTCGCGTCCTTGTTGAACAGATGCATCATTCCGAACAGCATCCCGGTCGACACCAGCGCGACCCAGGTCCCGGTGCGTTCCTCGACGATCCGGAACAGCACGCCCCGGAACAGCAGTTCCTCCGTCACCGCGGCGGCGGCCATGAACCCGACGACCCCCGTCGCGCCCGTCACCGACCCCGCCCCGTGGACGGTGTAGTCCCCGAGGAAGGCGATGTTCCCGATGACGCACGCGAAGGTGCCCCCGCCTATGAGCGCCCCCCGTCCGAACGCCGCCCGGGCGCCGTCCCGCCCCACCTCGGTGCTCGGCCGCCGTTCGGTCCGCCGTACCACCCAGCCGTAGACCAGCACCGCGAGCACGGCCGTCAGCAGGCCGAGGACCAGGGTGAGCAACCAGTTCCCCTGCACCGCGGCGACGCACTGCGCCCCGACGGCGGCGACCGCCGCGACGGCCAGGAACTGCCAGACCAGCCTCATGATGACTCCCTCACAGGATCCGCGGCCCGGGTGCCGCGGCTGGCCCGAACGCTACGGATCGGCCGCCCGCGAATCGTCACCGCTCAGTGGACACCTGCGCGTAGCTCGCACGGGGGACACCCCGGACCGGCCGCCGGGAGACGTCGCGGTCAGGAGTTCAGCAACTGGTGCAACTGCTTGTCGAACTCCCGCGGGTCCCGGCTCAACGATGCCTTGACCATTTCGGTGAACTCGTCGACCACCACCTCGACGGCGCCGGCCTCGACGCCGTCGAGGGTGATCCGGGCGACCTCGGCCGGGTCCGTCTTGGGCACGTCGTAGCCCTTCATCATGTCGGTGTCAGCCGCCCCGAGATGCACCGAGGTGACGAGCGTGCCCTGACCGGCCAGCTCCTGGCGCAGCGCTTGACTCATGCTCCAGACGGCTGCCTTCGAGACCGCGTAGGCGCTGCTGCCGGGGAAGACGAACCATGATGCCGAAGAAGCCATGTTCACCATCGCGCCCCCGCCGTTCGCCGCGAGGACCGGTGCGAAGGCGCGGGCCATCGACAGCGTGCCCCAGAAGTTGACGTTCAGTGCGGCATGGACCGCCTGAAGGTCGCCGAGCAGGGTGCCGCCTCCGATGCCGGCATTGTTGACCAGCAGGTTCACATCGCCCGCCGTGCGGGCTGCGGCTGTGACGGCGTCCGGGTCGGAGATGTCCAGGGCGAGGACCTCGACGCCGTCGAGATCGACGGACTCGGGACGACGGGCGGTCGCGTAGACCTTGGCGCCTCGCTCGACGAGCTGGGCGGCGAGGTGGCGGCCGATGCCGCGGTTGGCTCCGGTGACGAGCGCGGTGGCTCCGTTGATGTCCATGAGACGTACGCTAGAACCTCACGTCGACGTGAGGATCAAGCCCGGAGTGACGGAAGGTGTCATGCGTATCGGAGAGGTGGCCGAACGCGCTGGAGTCAGCGTCCGTGCGATGAGGTACTACGAAGAGCAGGGGCTCGTCATCGCCGACCGCAGCCCCGCCGGCCACCGGCGGTACCCCGAGTCCGCCGTGGAACGGGTGAAGTTCATCCAGCTCCTCTACGCGGCCGGTCTGGCCAGTAAGGCGATCCGGCAGATCCTTCCGTTCCTGGACACGCTCGTCGCCACCCCGCGGATGACACGCCGGCTCATGGACGAGCGTGCCCGTATCAGGGGCCAGATCGACGCCCTGACCAGGGCGCACGATCGACTCGATGAGCTGATCCGCCTCTCGGCCGAGTACGAGAAGGCCCCGGCTACCTGCTCGGCGACGTAGCTGACGACCTTCCCCAGGCCGGGCCGCGATGGGTGACGTTGCCGTTCCGGGCCGTCATCCGGCCTGCGGATTAAGCGAGTTGGGGCAAGCCCCGGGGCCGGTGCCCTGGCGTCCGGCTGCCGTAGCCTGGCGGCCATGGTGCGTGGTTTTCCGCTTCGGCCGTGGATGCACACGGCCTACGACGTCGCCGTCGCGGGGGTGGTGGCCTGTTCGGCCTCCTACTACGCGGAGGGGTACGACCAGGCGATCGGCTGGGCGATGGCGCTGACGCTGGTGTTCCGGCGGCGGCGGCCGATGGCCGTGCTGGGTGTGGTGTCGGCGCTGGCGTTGCTCCAGTACCTGCTGGCCGTCGTTCCGGACGTGGCCCGGGCGGGTGCGCCGACGGGCTACGACATGGCCGTCCTGGTGGCGATGGTGTCGGTGGTCACCCACGCCCGCGCCATGTGGCAGGTCTACACCGCCGGCGCGGTGGTCGTGATCGGCGTGGTGCTGGGGTTCGGCGGAGTCGAAAGCCTGTTCACGCCAGGTGCGGCGTCGATGGAATTCGTGCCGTTCGTGGCGTTCCTCGGTATCTGCGTGGCGGTGTGGCTGACGGCCGTGGTGCTGCGGACCCGGCGGCTGTACGCGGCCGGCCTGGAGGAGAAGGCCGCCGCGGAGGAGCGGGAGCGGCGGCATCTGGCGCGGCTCGCCGCGGCCGAGGAGCGGGCGGAGATCGCCCGGGAACTGCACGACGTGGTGGCCCACAGCCTGGCGGTGATGATCCTCCAGGCCGACGCGGTCGGCTACGTGCTCAAGACCGACCCGGACAAGGCCGGTACGGCGTTGCAGACCATCGCCGCCACCGGCCGGGACGCGCTGGAGGACATGCACCGGATCGTGCGCGTCCTGCGCGCGGGCCGGGCTCCGGGCGACGGCGAGGAGGAGGGGCCCGAGCTGGGCGACGGCCGGCGCCGGGCGTCGCTGGCCGGTCTGGAGACCCTGGTGGAACGGGCCCGTACGGCCGGACTGCTGGTGACCCTGACGGTCCACGGCGACCGGGACCGGTTGCCGACCGCGGACCAGCTGACGGTGTTCCGGGTCGTCCAGGAGTGCCTGACCAACGCGTTGCGGCATGCCGGCCCCGGCGCGGAGGTCGCCGTCACGCTGAGCTGTGAGGAGGACGTCGTGCACATCGAGGTGTCCGACGACGGAGGCGGCCGGCTGGGGGCGCCCGCGCCCGCCGGAGCGGAGGGCGTGGCCGGCGGCGGCAACGGCCTGGTGGGCATGCGTGAGCGGGTGGAGGTGTCCGGTGGTCGTTTCACCGCCGGACCGCGCCTCGGCGCCGGATGGCGGGTCGAAGCGGACCTTCCGACGAAGGCGGTGGCGGCGACGTGAAGCGGGGGAGCACGGACATGAACACGGACCCGAGCGGGGACCGGAGGACCGGCCCGAGGACGGACATGGGCACGGATCCGAGTACGGATCCGAGTACGGACCCGAGTACGGATCCGAGTACGGATCCGAGTACGGATCCGAGTACGGATCCGAGTACGGATCCGAGTACGGATCCGAGTACGGATCCGAGTACGGATCC
>NZ_JBVIIE010000012.1:0-6978 GCF_055569945.1 Streptomyces sp. NPDC031340 | reverse complement strand
GTACTCCGAGTACGGATCCGAGTACGGATCCGAGTACGGATCCGAGTACGGATCCGAGTACGGATCCGAGTACGGATCCGAGTACGGATCCGAGTACGGACATGAGCGGGCCGATCCGGGTGGCCGTGGTGGACGATCAGCCGCTGATCCGGGCGGGATTCACCATGGTGCTGTCGGCGCAGAGCGACATGGAGGTCGTGGGGGAGGCCGCGGACGGCGCCGAGGCCCTGAGAATGCTGAAGAACACCGAGGCCGATGTCGTGATCATGGACATCCGCATGCCGGTCATGGACGGCGTCGAGGCCACGCGGCGGCTCGTCGAGTGGGGCACGGTGCCTCGGGTGCTGGTGCTCACCACCTTCGACACCGATGAGGACGCCTTCGCCGCGCTGCAGGCCGGGGCGAGCGGCTTCCTGCTGAAGAACTCCCCGGCCGAGGACATCGTGTCGGCCATCCGTGTGGTGGCCGCCGGCGAGTCCGTCGTCGCTCCGCGGGTCACGCGGGCGCTGCTGGACCGGTTCGCGGGGAAACTGGCGCCGCCTCCGCGGCGTGACGACCGGCTGGCCGTGCTGACCGGCCGTGAACGGGAGGTGCTGGAACTGGTCGCCGGAGGGCTGTCGAACGCCGAGATCGCCGCGCGGCTGTTCGTCGCCGAGGCCACCGTGAAGGCGCACTTCGGGAAGGTGCTGGCCAAGCTGCACCTGCGCGACCGCGCGCAGGCCGTGGTGTTCGCCTACGAGTCGGGCCTCGTCCGCCCCGTCGGCTGACCCCTGTGTGAACGTCGCTGGGCGGGTCTACGACCGTGGTCGTAGACCCGCGCTGCGACCGCGGTCGCAAGCGCCCGTGCCCGAAATCCGATCGTGCTCCGATGTGCCATGGACGCCGAACTCCGAGGATTGATTCCACGCCCCGCCGCAAAATGCCGGCGGAACTACTCGGAGGTTATGGTCATGGCGGTTTCCGGTGCTGTCCGCAAGAACAGGTTTCTGATTCTCGGGGCGGGCGGCGTGCTGCTCGCCGCCGTCGTGGCCGCCGCTGCCGCATACGGCTGGCACGAGCGCAACAAGCCCAGCCAGGCATCCGCCGCGGACTGCCGGCTGGCGCAGCGGATCGCCGACGAGGCGCAGCGGCTCCCCGAGGACGCCAAGGCGGCCGACGCCTGGGGGCAGCGCACGGCCACGATGCGCAGGGCGCGGATGAAGGACGGCTACCTCGGCGCGCAGATCTCCAACTACGAGGGCTGGGCGGTCCTGCACGCCAAGGGCCAGGGAGCGCCGACCGGCGAGGAACTCGCCCAAATCGCCAAGGAGGCCAACAGCCACTGCACGGATGCCGGTATCACCCTCACCCTGCCCGCATTCGATTCCTGACGGACGCGACGCGACGACGTTTCCGGAGCGGAGCGGCTCCGGAGCGGAAAGGAATTCTGACGTGACCGCGGGGATCATCTCGGCCGTGAACCTGGTGAAGAAATTCCGGCAGGGGCAGTCCGACGTCACAGCGGTGAACGGGATAACGGCGGATTTCGCCCGCGCCCGTTTCACCGCGATCGTCGGGCCGTCCGGCTCGGGCAAGTCGACGCTGATGCACTGCCTGGCGGGGCTGGACACCCCGACCTCCGGCCGGGTCGTGCTGGACGGCACGGACATCGGCCGCCTGTCGGACCGGGCACTGACGCGGGTGCGCCGCGACCGGGTCGGTTTCGTCTTCCAGTCGTTCAACCTGCTCCCGCAGCTGACCGCGCTGGAGAACATCGTGCTGCCGCTCACCATGGCCGGCCGCCGCCCCGACCCGGCCCTGCTGGACCGCCTCGTCACCGTCCTCGGCATCACCGACCGCCTGGCCCACCGCCCCGGCGAACTCTCCGGCGGACAGCAGCAGCGGGTCGCGCTGGCCCGCGCCCTGGCGGCCCGCCCCGCCGTGGTCTTCGCCGACGAGCCCACCGGCAACCTCGACTCCCGCGCGGGCACCGAGGTGCTCGGTTTCCTCCGCGACTCCGTACGCGACCTCGGCCAGACCGTGGTCATGGTGACCCACGACCCGGACGCCGCGGCCCGCGCCGACCGCGTGATCGTCATCGCCGACGGCCGCGTCGTCGACGACCTCGACGCCCCCACCCGGACCGAGGTCACCGACGCGCTGCGCACGGTGGTGAGGACCCGATGACGACGTCCGTCACCTGGCGCGCGAGCGTCCTGGGGTCCCAGCTGGCGGAACTGCTGCGCCGCCCGGCCCGCATGCTGACGACCGGCTTGTCGGTCCTGGTGGCCGCCTTCGTCGTGTTCGCCACCGTCATGGCGCAGCAGATCACCGAGAACACCGCCCGCGCCCACTTCCGCGGCACGCCCGCGGCGGTCTCGCTGGTCGTGACCGACACCGACACCTCGATCGGCCCGGCGGCGCTGCGGCGGATCCGTGCGCTGCCCGGGGTGGCCGAGGTCGCGGCCCGGGCCGACGCCGGAGCGCCGGTCTCCGGCGGCCTGTCGCAGAACTATCTGCAACTGCGCGCCGACCCCGGCAGCGGCCCGCTGTCCCGGGTCAGGCTCGTCGAAGGGAGCTATCCCGACGGGCCCGGCCGGATCGCCGTCAACCGCCCGGCGGCGGAAGAGCTCCGGCTGGCCCCGGGCCGCCGTATCACCCTGCTCTTCCCCGACCCCGGGAACCCGGAGAAGACCGTCCGCTCCACGCTGACGGTCACCGGCGTGGTCAGCGGCGCCACGAACGCCGACCGGGACGCCGCCGGGTACGCGACCGGGCAGAACATCCTGCGCATCGCGGCCCTGTCCGGCTACGCACGGCTCGACATCCGCACCGTGCACGGCGCCGACGCCCAGGAGACCGCCCGGCGGGTACGGGACGTCCTGCGGACGCCGTCCCCGCACGCCGTGGTGAGGTCCGGCGACACGGTCCGGGCCGCGGAGGCCCGCGCCGCCCTCGCGCAGTACCGCGAGGTCTTCCAGCTGATCGCCGTGTTCTTGGCCGTCGCGGTGGGAGCCGCCGCCCTGGTCGCCACCTCGGCCTTCCGTATTGTCTTCGCGCAGCGGCTGCGGCAACTGGCGCTGCTGCGTGCCATCGGCGCCCAGCGACGGCAGCTCGTCACCGCGCTCGTGGCCGAAGGCGCCCTGGTGGGGGCCACCACGGGGGCACTCGGTGTGCTGGCGGCCTGGGGAGCCGGGCACCTGGCCCCGCCGGCCGCCCGCGCCGCCGGACAGGACCTGGCCGCGCCCGGTTTCCCCGCCGCGCAGGCCGCCCTGGTGATCGCGGGCGCCGCGCTGGTGACGGTCGGCGCGGTGCTCGCCCCCGCACGGTCGGCGTCGCACGTGCCGCCGTTGCAGGCCCTGCGCGCCGCCTCCACCGTCACCAGCGAGCACCGCCTCCACCCCGCCAGGCTGGCCACCGGACTGTTCCTCGCCGTCACGGCCCTGGGGCTGGTGGCGCCGCTCCTCAGCGACCTGCCGCAGCCCGGGGCGGGCGGCTACGAACGGGACGTCACCTCCCTGCTGGTGACCGTCGCCTCGGCGGCCCTGGCCTTCTTGGCGCTGATCACTCTGGGCCCGCTGCTGGTCCGCCCGGTGCTGGCGGTCGCCGGATGGCCGCTGCGCCGGCTGGGGACCACCGGCAGGCTGGCGGTCGGCGTGGTCGGCGGCGCACCGCGCCGGGCCGCCGCGGTGTCCGTCGTGGTCGCCCTCGGCGTGGCGCTCGTCGGGGGAGCCCTCGTCGCCGTCGCCTGCCTGGGCGGTTACACGGACCGCAAGCTGGCCGTCGAGGCACCGGCGGACTTCCGCGTGACCGACGCCGAGGGGTTCCCGCCGGCCTTGGTGCAGCGGCTCGACGCTTCCCCCCGGCTGTCCGACGTCCTCGCCTACCGCACGCTCGACATCACGGTCGGGCAGACCCAGCAGACCGTCTCCGACCTCGACCTGCGGGCCCTGCCCACCGCCCACGACATCGACACGGCGACGGGGAGCCTGAGCGCCCCGCGCCCGGGCGAGGTGATCGTGGCCGCCCCGCTCGCCGACGGCCTGGGCGTCCGCGCGGGGGACACCGTCAGCCTCCCCGCTCCGCACGGGCGCCTCCGGCTGACGGTCGCGGCCACCCTCGCCGGTGACGGCCCGGTCGGCACGGGACTCTTCGTGACGCCCGCCGACCTCGGCCGCCTGGGCGCCGCCGCCCGGCCGACCGGCATCCTCGCCAACGCGGCGTCGGACGGTCTCGCCGCGCGCGGCGAGGCACGCAGGGCCCTGGAGGCCGCCGTCGCCGCCCAGGTCCCCGACCCCGACGAGGTCGCCCTGGACGTGCCGGCCGAGCTGCGGGACGTCACCCTCGGCGACATCCGGCTGGTGGGCACCACCGCGCTCGGGCTCGTCGGCCTCACCGTCACCGTCGCCGTCGTGGGCGTGGTCACCACCACCAGTCTCACCGCGGTCGAACGCACCCGGGAGTTCGGCCTGCTGCGCGCCCTGGGCCTGGGCCGGGGCTCCCTGCGCCGGACCGTCGCCGCGGAAGCCGCCCTGTACGGCGCCCTCGGCGGCATCCTGGGGCTGGCCCTGGGAGTCCCGTACGCCTGGCTGGCCGTCCGGCTCGCCGTCGCACCGGCGCCCCTGCTGCTGCCCACGGGCCGGCTCCTGACGGTCTTCGTCACCCTGACGGGCGTCACGGCACTCGCCGGACTCCTCCCCGCCCGCCGTGCCGCCCGCGCCACGCCCATGGCAGCGCTCGGCGACACCGACTGAGCCGAGCCCGGGGGCCCGCGAACAGCCGGGCGCGGGCCGGTCCCGTCCGGCGGCGAGCCCGTCGGCGGCCGGCGGCCCTCGGACCGGCGGTCGATCTGCGCGGCATGCACGGCCAGGACACGCACACAGCGTGCCAGGGGTGTCTTGCGCCTGCACGAATGAGGTGGCGGCGTGGGGTCTCCGATGTTGGTGACATACAATGGGTACATACAAGACGTGCAGGGAGGTGTGGCGTGTCCGTCACCCAGATCGATCTTGACGATGAGGCGCTGGCCGAGGCGATGCGGCTGATGGGTGCCACGACGAAGAAGGAGACGGTCAACGCCGCCCTGCGGGATTATGTTGCCCGGGTCAAGCGGCTCGAAGCCGCTGAAAGGCTGGCCGGGCGGGGAGCGCGGGGGGAGTTCGACCAGGCGGCGGCTGCGCATGATGCGGCCAAGCGTGCCCGCCGGGCGGCCTTCGAATGATCACGTACCTCCTCGACACCTCGGCGCTGTGGTACCTGTTCCGCACCCAGGGGGCGTTGAGCCCCTGGGAAGGGCACATCGGCGCCGGGGTGTTCCACATCTGCGAGCCGACCCGCACCGAGTTCCTCTACTCCGCCACCGGCCCGGCCCACCGGGACGAGATGGCAGAAGAGCTGGATGTCTTGTGCCGTCCGGCGCCGGTACCGAAGAACGCCTGGCGCTGGGTCGACACCGCACAATACAAGCTCACCCAGCACGGGCAGCACCGTGCGGCCGGTCCCATCGATCTCCTCGTCTGCGCGACGGCGGTCCACCACGGCCACACCGTGCTCCACGTGGACAACGACTTCGTCGCCGTGGCGGATGTCCTCAAGGAGGTCCAGCAACGGGACGTACGTGGCTGAGAAGCCGTACGACCGCTCCGGTGATCGCCCCGGGCCCGTCCTGTCGAACCGGCCAGTGGGAGGCGGCGGAGGGCGTCGGTGGCCGCAGACCGAGCCCTCAGCCGTGGATCGGGAAGGATGCCTGGAACGCCAGGCGCTCGTCTGCCGCGTCGCCGATGCCGGTGAGAACCCCGTCGAGCGCGATGAACTCCTCCCATACCGCCCGGCCAGTCGCTTCGGCCAGCCGAGCCACGACGAGATCCTCCAGGTCGGGAACGCGCTTGTTCTTCCAGATCTTGTCGGCGAGGCTCACCAGTAGGTCCTCCACATCTGGACGCGACTCCGCCCACGACGCATGCGTTGCGGCAAAGCGGGCCAGCCTCGGGCTGACACCGTGGCCAAGCAGAAGAGTCCGCCCCGCCTCCTCATGCGCGGACCCGGGCGCCGAGAGCTCAGAGACGTGCACGGTCTTGCCCACATCGTGCGTGGCCGCCCCGAAGAGCACAGCCTCGCGGTCGAAGACCATCGCGGGGTAAGCCTGCTCCACCCACTCGACCAGATGGTGCGCGACATCATGGACGGCTCGCAGGTGGGCCGCCAGCCGTGGTGGACTTCCCAGCTCCGACAGAAGATCTGCGACACGATCGGGCAGAGGGAGCAGGGGCGGGCTGACGGTGCCGCTCATGGCTCTCGACAAGAGGGTGTTCGTCGTCACCGCGTCAGAGTACGGTCGACGGAAAGCCGGATGGCCGGTCAGCGGGCGGACCATGCGGAGTGGCGGTCGGTGCTGAACATGGCGTCGGTGCGGTAGGCGGCGGCGAGGGCCACGTTCATCGCGTCCGCCATACCGGTGGCTTTGCCGCCGTCGGCGTCCGCGTACCCCTCGGCAACGGCGATCGCGGTACTCAGGTGCGCGCTGATCGGGGGGACCTCGAAGAGGCGAGTGGCCGTGTTGCGTTCGATGAACCGGGCTGCTGCCAAGGCCTTTCGGGTTCCCGCCCGTGCCGTGATCAGGTAGTCCGACTCAGCGAGAAGTTGGTTCCTGGGATCGCTACCAGGGTCACGGCCCCATCCCCTTCAGCGCTTCCTCGATCTCGTCATCGCTGAGATCAGGCAGGCCGAGGTCGGGAAGCTCTGTGTCCCCCATGGGGTCGGTCGGGAACGGGGGGACGTCGTTCTCGGTGATCGGTACCACCCGGGCGACCGGGGTGCCGTTCTTCGTGACGGTGACAATCTCCCCGCTGCGCCAAGGGCCTCATAACAGCCGGATTCAAGGACGTGCAGACGAGTACGGTCGGGACTGCTGCATGATCGGGTGACAGCGGGTTTTATGCAGCCAGAGCTGCGGGTGGAGTCATGATGGTCTCGTACTCGACGGGGGTCAATCGGCCCAGG
>NZ_JBVIIE010000011.1:128880-200157 GCF_055569945.1 Streptomyces sp. NPDC031340 | reverse complement strand
AACAGCCCCATGCCATATGCAAGTGGCGTGGTGTGGCGTTCACAGTTTCATAGTGTTTCGGTGGTTATAGCGTGAGGGAAACGCCCGGTTACATTTCGAACCCGGAAGCTAAGCCTTACAGCGCCGATGGTACTGCAGGGGGGACCCTGTGGGAGAGTAGGACGCCGCCGAACAAATCTTGAGAAAACCCCGTACCGGTTCCGGTACGGGGTTTTCTGCGTTCCGGCTCCCGGGCTCCGATCCCCGGGCTCTCCGAAGAGAGCCTCAGGAATCCGTCACAGACGTCCCGCCGCTTTGAGGGCGAGATAGGCGTCCGCCAGTGCCGGAGCCAGGTCGTCCGGGGCCGCGTCGACGACCGTCACCCCGTGCCGGCGGAGTTGCTCCGCCGTGCGGTGGCGTTCGCTCTGCGCCTGCGCGGCGGCTGCGGCCTCGTAGACCGCCTCCGTGCTTCCGCGGGCCGTCGCCATGTGGGCGACGAAGGGATCCGCCACCGAGGCGACGAGGATCGTGTGGCGCTGCGTGAGCCGGGCGAGGACCGGGAGCAGGCCCTCCTCGACGGGTGCCGCGTCGAGGCTGGTCAGCAGCACGATCAGGGAGCGGCGGGGGGCCGTCCGGAGAGCCGTCGAGGCCAGGCCGCGGGCGTCCAGTTCCACCAACTCGGGTTCCAGCGTCGCCATCGCGTCGACGAGGGACGGGAGGACATCGCGTGCCGTGCGGCCCTGAATGAGAGCGCGGACCCGGCGGTCGTACGCGAGCAGGTCCACGCGGTCGCCGGCGCGGGCGGCGAGGGCTGCCAGGAGCAGGGCCGCGTCCATGGAAGCGTCCAGGCGTGGGGCGTCGCCCACGCGGCCGGCCGACGTACGGCCGGTGTCGAGGACCAGGAGGATGTGGCGGTCGCGTTCAGGACGCCAGGTGCGGACGGCGACCGTGGTCTGGCGGGCCGTCGCGCGCCAGTCGATGGAACGGGTGTCGTCGCCGGGGACGTACTCGCGCAGGCTGTCGAACTCCGTGCCCTCGCCGCGGGTGAGCACGCTGGTGCGGCCGTCCAGTTCGCGCAGGCGGGCCAGCTTGGAGGGGAGGTGCTTGCGGCTGGTGAAGGGGGGCAGGACACGCACCGTCCAGGGGACCTTGTGGGTGCCCTGGCGGGCGAAGAGGCCGAGGGGGCCGTACGAGCGGACGGTGACGCGGTCGGCGTGGCGGTCGCCGCGGCGAGTCGGACGCAGCCGGGTCGTCACGCGTCGGCGTTCACCGGCGGGCACCGTCAGCCGGTGGCGCGAGGCCGTCACCTCCGTGCCGGGCTGCCAGCTGCTCGGCGGCCAGGCGTCGCGCAGGCGGGCGCGCAGCGGGCGGCGCGACGGGTTGCTGATGGTCAGGGTGACGTCCGCGGCCTCCCCCAGGCGCGCCGACGTGTCGCCGGAGCGGGTGAGGCCCAGGCGCCGCACCGGCGCGGCGAGCGCGAAATCGCAGGCGCAGGCCACGGCCAGGGGCGCGTTCACGGCCAGGATGCCGGTCCAGCCGGGGTCCCAGATGCCGACGGGGAGGGAGCCGAGTGCCGCGAGGAGCGCGGCGCGTCCGGTGAACGCCATCAGCGGGGGACAGGGACGTGGGCGAGGATGGCGTTGATGACGGAGTCGGCCGTCACGCCTTCCATCTCGGCTTCCGGGCGCAACTGGACGCGGTGACGGAGGGTGGGCAGGGCGAGCGCCTTGACGTCGTCGGGGATGACGTAGTCGCGGCCGGTGAGCCAGGCCCAGGCGCGCGAGGTCGCCAGGAGAGCCGTGGCGCCGCGCGGGGAGACGCCGAGCGTGAGGGACGGCGACTCGCGGGTGGCCCGGCAGATGTCCACGACGTAGGCGGTGATCTCGGGGGAGACGGTCGTCTTGGCCACCGCGGCGCGGGCGGCCTCCAGATCCGCCGGTCCCGCGACCGGGCGTACGCCGGCGGCGCGCAGGTCGCGCGGGTTGAAGCCCTCCGCGTGGCGGGTGAGGACGTCGATCTCGTCCTGGCGGGACGGCAGAGGGATCGTCAGCTTGAGGAGGAAGCGGTCCAGTTGGGCCTCGGGGAGGGGGTAGGTGCCCTCGTACTCGACCGGGTTCTGGGTCGCTGCGACCAGGAACGGCTCGGGGAGCGGGCGGGGGGTGCCGTCGACCGTGACCTGGCGTTCCTCCATGGCTTCCAGCAGCGACGACTGGGTTTTCGGTGGGGTCCGGTTGATCTCGTCGGCGAGGAGCAGATTGGTGAAGACCGGGCCGGGCTGGAAGGAGAACTCGGCCGTGCGGGCGTCGTAGACGAGGGAGCCGGTGATGTCGCTCGGCATCAGGTCGGGGGTGAACTGGACACGCTTGGTGTCGAGTTCGAGTGCGGATGCGAGAGCGCGGACGAGCAACGTTTTGGCGACCCCGGGGACTCCTTCGAGTAGTACGTGTCCGCGGCACAGCAGGGCGACGACGAGGCCGGTCACGGCGGGGTCCTGGCCGACCACGGCTTTGGCGATCTCGGCGCGCAGGGCCTCCAGGGAGGCGCGGGCTCTGCCCGGATCCCCGGCGTACCCGGCGTTGTCAGTGGTCGGGTCCATCATGGACGGCGTACCTCTCTTTCGAGGGCGTCGAGTCGGTCGGCGAGGGTGATGAGGGCCGCGTCGTCGCTGGGCGGCGGCCCGAAGAGGAGGGAGTGCAGGGCCTGTTTGTCGCCGTGGAGGCGGGCGGACAGGGCGGGGAGCAGGGCCTCGGGCGCATGCGCCTGGGAGACGGGGACACCCACGAGAGGGGCCAGGCGGATGCGGGTGGTGGAGCGCAGAGCGGCGGCCGCGCGGTCACGGGCGTTCGCCTTGCGGTAGAGGCGGGCTCGGCCTTCGACGGTTTCGGAGGCACGGATCGCCACGGGGAGCTTCTCGGGCACGAGGGGGCCGAGCCGGCGTGCCCGCCAGAGGGCGGCGAGGGCTGCCGCGACGAACAGCTGCAGGGTGCCCCAGAGCCAGCCGGAGGGCAGCAGTTCGAAGAAGCCCTTCTCGTGGTCCGGGCCGGTGGCCGAGGTGTCGGAGAGCGAGGGGAGGTACCAGACCAGATGGGGACGGGAGCCGAGGAGCTGGAGGGCGAGCGAGGCGTTGCCCTGCTTGTCCAGTCGTTCGTTGAAGAGGATGTCGGGCGCGCCGAGGACGATGGTGTCGCCGTGCCCCGACGCCTCCGGGATGCGCAGCAGGGTGGCCAGGCGCTCGCTGGGGTAGCACTTGTCGGCGTCGAGGTGGGTGGTGGTGTAGCGGATGCCGCCGGTGTCGGCGCTGCCGGCGCGGCGGGCCGGGAGCAGGGAGCAGTCGGGGGAGAGGGTGGAACCGATGCTGGTGGCCGGGTCCGCGGTGACACCGGGGGCGAGCTTCTCGACGGACGAGCTGCCCGCGGCGACGAGGACCGTGCGCCCGCCGGAGCCGGCGGTCGCGGAGCGCAGCAGTGCCTGCTGCCGGGGCGTCAGCAGGTCGGGGACGGCGACCAGGAGGGTCGTGTCCGGGGCGGCCGCGGCACGCGCCTGATCCAGGGTGCCGACCACGCGCGTGGACACCCCGCGGTCGGCGAGCAGTTCGGCGACGGCGCGGCTGCCGTAGGGGTCGGCGGAGCGCGGGTCGAGCGTGCCGTGCCGGGTGTCCGAGCGGATCACGGCGATGGCGACGGCGGCCACGAGCAGAAGCGCGACGGCGACCGCGATGCCGCGCGCGCGGGTCCACACCTGGCGCGCGGTGGGCGAGGCCGAGGTGGCCGGGACGGCGGCCGCGGGGGTCATTCGGCGGCTCCCCGGCGGGTGTCGTGGGCCGTCGCCGCGGCCGCGAGCTGGGGCCTGGCACGTTCGAGCTCGCGGTCGAGTTCGGCGATACGGCGGTACGACTGCTCGGTCGCCCTGCGCCCGCCGTACGTCACGTCGTCGAAGTCGCGGGCGGCGGCGCGCAGCCGGTCCGCGTGGGAGGGCAGCGCGCGGCCCGCCTCCGCGGCCGCCTCGTCAGCGGTGCGGCCGGGCCGGTCGTCGAGCAGGGCGCGCTCCTCCAGGGAGCGGACGATGGCGCGCATGCGTTCCTGGACGGCCTGGTTCCAGTGGCCCTGGGCGGCGTGCGCCTCGGCGGCCGCCCGGTGCTCCGCCGCGCTGCGCGGACGGTCGTCGAAGAGTGCGGCGGCGGAGGCAGGGCCGCGGCGCGGCGTGCCCAGGCGCCACCACAGCACACCGAGCACGGCGAGTACGGCCACCACGATGACGACCAGTCCGAGAGTGCCCCCGGGCGCGGCGGTGGACGCGGAGTCGAGCAGCTTGTCCACCCAGTCCCAGAAGGCATTGAGGGCCCGCTGGAGCAGGCCGGGCTCGTTCTCGTGGTACATGCGCTTGGACAGCTCGCGTCGGGCCGCCTCCCGCGCGGGATCGCGCGGCGTCGTCACCGGCGGTTCGCCGCCGGATCCGAGTGCGGACAGCACGGACGTGAGGACACCCCCCGTCAGGCTCACCGCATCAGCCTCCCGAGCCGGTGCCGTAGCCCTGCAGGCCTGCCGCGCGGGCGAGTTCGAGGTCGAGGGCCTCGCGGCGGATGCGCTGGTCGACGTAGAGGAGGACGGTGACGCCCGCCGTGATGGGGAAGGTGATCATCGAGCCGATCACCGAGCCGATCCCGCTGATGACGAGGAACGTCCACCCGGGGTTGCCGCCGGTGTTGTTCAGGAAGAAGGCGATGCCGCCGTCGGCGAACAGGGCCCCGAGGACCGCGAAGGGGATGACGACGATCGACGCGACGATGTTCGCGATGACCGTAGCGAGCAGCTGGATGCCGAAGACGCGCCACCAGGAGCCGCGGACCAGCTTCGCGGAGCGGCTCATCGCCTTCTTGATGCCCTGCTTCTCCAGCATCAGCGCGGGCGAGGCCAGCGAGAAGCGGACCATCAGCCACAGCGCGACCACGCCGGCGCCGAGGGTGCCCAGGGCGCCGAGTGCGGTGCCCGCGTCGCCGGATCCCGACACGGCCACGAGGATGCCGGGCAGCGCGCCGCCGAGGACGATGCCGAACGTGATGAGCAGCAGCAGGAAGATCAGCCCGAACAGCTTCAGCACCTGCGGGCGGGCGTCGCGCCAGGCCTCGCCGGTGGTGACCGGCTTGCCGAGCACCGCCCGGCTGGTGACGGTCGTGAGCAGGGCGGTCGCCGCGATCGTGCCGAGCAGGGAGATCAGGAAGACGACGCCGGTGTCGAGCATGGTGTCGCCCAGGGCGCGGGTGAGCTCGCTCAGGGTGGCGCTCGGGTCGTTCAGTGCCTCGGTGCCGGCTCGGTCGTAGAGGAACAGGCCCTCGAGCAGGATGACGACGACCTCCACCACGACCGCGACGGTCAGCGAGATGCCGAGGACCGTGCGCCAGTAGGTGCGCATGGTGGAGACCGCGCCGTCGAGGATCTCGCCCACGCCGAGCGGGCGCAGCGGGATCACGCCGGGCTTCGCCGCGGGCGGGGGACCGCCCCAGCCGCCGCCCCAGCCGCCGTAGGGGACGGGACCGGGAGCGCCCTGGCCGCCGGGAGCGCCCGGGGGCCGGCCGCCCCAGCCCGGGCCGGGCGGCGGAGGCGGCGGGGCCTGGCCCGGGCTCGCCGGACCGGAGGGGGCGGACCACTGGCCGGCGGGCGGCTGCTCCTTGGACCACTTCACGCCCGGTGCCTGCGGGTCCGCGACCGGCTGGTCGGCGGGCTCGGCAGGGCGGTCGCCGGGCTCGGCAGGGCCGGACGCGCCGGGCTCCTGCCCCTGGGACGGGGCGGATCCGGGCGAGGCCCAGCCCGGAGTGTCTTTCATCGTTGCTCCTTCACGATGCCCGTCCGCAGGCGCGGCGGCAGTTCGGCAGCCATCGTGCCATGGGGTGGTCGTCGAGGTATCGGCTGCGGTAGGGGGTGCGGAGCTTCAATTGTCTGCCGGAAAACGGGCAGACTGACCGCATGGCTGATCAGTACGCGCATTCCGGCGAGGACAGCAGGCCGACCGAGATCCCGGCGATCCGCTGGGAGGAGCCACCGGAAGGCCCCGTGGTGGTGCTTCTGGACCAGACGAGGCTGCCGGCGGAGGAGGTCGAGCTGGTCTGTACGGACGCTCCGGCGCTGGTGGAGGCGATCCGTTCGCTCGCCGTGCGCGGGGCGCCGCTGCTCGGCGTCGCGGGGGCGTACGGCGTCGCGCTCGCCGCCGCGCGCGGGTTCGAGGTGGACGACGCGGCGGCGGCCCTGGCGGGTGCCCGGCCCACCGCGGTGAACCTCTCCGTCGGCGTGCGCAGAGCCCAGACCGCACACCGGGCCGAGTTCGCCAGGAGCGGCGATCCCGCGCGGGCCGCGGCGGCGGCGCTGGCGGCCGCGCGGCAGCTGCACCAGGAGGATGCCGAGGCCAGCGCCCGAATGGCCGAGCGCGGTCTGGCGTTGCTGGAGGAGCTGCTGCCCGGCGGCGGGCACCGGATCCTCACCCACTGCAACACCGGCTCGCTGGTGTCCGGCGGCGAGGGGACGGCGTTCGCGGTCGCGCTCGCGGCGCACCGGGCGGGCAAGCTGCGGCGGCTGTGGGTGGACGAGACGCGTCCGCTGCTGCAGGGCGCGCGCCTGACGGCGTACGAGGCGGCCCGCAGGGGGATGGCGTACACCCTGCTCACGGACAACGCGGCGGGTTCGCTGTTCGCGGCCGGCGAGGTGGACGCGGTCCTGATCGGGGCGGACCGCATCGCCGCCGACGGTTCGGTGGCGAACAAGGTGGGGAGCTATCCGCTCGCGGTGCTCGCCCGGTATCACCATGTGCCGTTCGTCGTGGTGGCGCCGGTGACGACGGTGGACCCGGACACGCCGGACGGGGCGTCCATCGAGGTGGAGCAGCGGCCCGGGTTCGAGGTCACCGAGATCTTGGCGCCGCAGATGCCGGTGACCGGAGCGGGAGGCGGGCTCCCGGTCGCGCCCCTGGGGACCCAGGCGTACAACCCGGCGTTCGATGTGACACCGCCCGAGCTGATCACCGCGATCGTCACGGAAGAGGGGGCCGTGTCACCCGTGACGGCAGAGGCGCTCGCGGAGCTGTGTGCGAGGTCACGGCAGGTGAGCATCGGCTAGCCGAACGGGGGGCATCGGCCGTTCGGCGGGAGTACGGACCGCGGGCTTCGCGGGGAACGGCGGACACCCCGTTCCCGCGGCGTCCCCTGCCCGGTGTTCCCGGCCCCGTGTTCCCTGCCCGGTGGTCCTGCACGCGGCCGCACCAGCGGGCGAAGGCAGACAGCAGCGACCCCATACGACTATCGTCACGGGCCAGTGACCTCTCTCACCAGCGCCCCGGTCACTGTTACGAGAATGGGATGATGTCGTTTATGAAGGGACGAGTCCTCGTCGTCGACGACGACACCGCACTGGCCGAGATGCTCGGCATCGTGCTGCGTGGTGAAGGTTTTGAACCGTCTTTCGTAGCCGACGGCGACAAGGCGCTGGCCGCGTTCCGTGAGTCCAAGCCCGACCTGGTGCTGCTGGACCTGATGCTGCCCGGGCGGGACGGCATCGAGGTGTGCCGTCTGATCAGGGCGGAGTCCGGGGTGCCGATCGTGATGCTCACGGCCAAGAGCGACACGGTCGATGTCGTCGTCGGCCTGGAATCGGGCGCGGACGACTACATCGTGAAGCCGTTCAAGCCGAAGGAGCTGGTCGCCCGGATCCGGGCGCGCCTGCGCCGGTCGGAGGAACCGGCGCCGGAGCAGCTCGCCATCGGCGACCTGGTCATCGACGTGGCCGGGCACTCCGTCAAGCGGGACGGGCAGTCGATCGCGCTGACGCCGCTGGAGTTCGACCTGCTGGTCGCGCTCGCGCGCAAGCCGTGGCAGGTGTTCACCCGCGAGGTGCTGCTCGAGCAGGTGTGGGGCTACCGGCACGCCGCCGACACCCGCCTGGTCAACGTGCACGTCCAGCGGCTGCGCTCGAAGGTCGAGAAGGACCCGGAGCGCCCGGAGATCGTGGTGACCGTCCGTGGCGTCGGGTACAAGGCGGGACCGAGCTGACGTGGCCGTTGACAGCGCCGCTTCGGAGCCCGGGCCGGGCGGGCCCCGCACCGGGCGGCCTGTCGGCCGGGGCGCGGCGGGCTCCCGCCGGCGACGCCTCTTCGAGGGCGGGCTGCTGCAGGGCGGCGTCCAGGGCAGTCCTGTCCTGCGGCTGATCCTGCGGTGGGTACGGCGGCCGCTGCTGCCCGTGATGCGGCTGTGGCGGCGCAACATCCAGCTGAAGATCGTCGTCACGACGCTGCTGATGTCCCTGGGCGTCGTCCTGCTGCTGGGCTTCGTGGTCATCGGGCAGGTGCGCAACGGCCTGCTGGACGCCAAGGTGAAGGCCTCCCAGAGCCAGGCCACCGGAGGGTTCGCGGTGGCCAAGCAGAAGGCCGACGAGGGCGCCGCCGGCACCGGCGACGACAGCACCGCGGTCGACGACCGCCCCGCGCAGAACATCACCACGTGGATGAGCGAACTGGTCTCCTCCCTGTCCAGCGGCGGCCAGGGCGCCTTCGACGTGGTCACCCTGCCCGTGGGCGGCGACAGCGGCGGCGGACGCGGCCCGCGCGCCTCCGGGTACGTCGACCCGTCGGTCAGCGTGCCCGACGATCTGCGCGCGCGGATCGACGAGTCCACCGCGGCCGCCCAGAGCTACACCCGCATCGTCTACAGCAACGGCAAGGCATCGCAGCCGGCGCTGGTCATCGGCAAGCAGGTGAACGACCCCAACGGTGACGCCTACCAGCTCTACTACCTCTTCCCGCTCACGCAGGAGGAGAAGTCGCTGAGCCTGGTCAAGGGCACGCTGGCGACCGCGGGACTGTTCGTCGTCGTCCTGCTCGGGGCGATCGCCTGGCTGGTGGTGCGGCAGGTCGTCACGCCCGTGCGGATGGCGGCCGGCATCGCCGAGCGGCTGTCGGCCGGGCGCCTGCAGGAACGCATGAAGGTCACCGGCGAGGACGACATCGCGCGGCTCGGCGAGGCCTTCAACAAGATGGCGCAGAACCTGCAGCTGAAGATCCAGCAGCTGGAGGAGCTGTCGCGGATGCAGCGGCGGTTCGTGTCGGACGTGTCCCACGAGCTGCGGACGCCGCTGACGACCGTGCGGATGGCCGCGGACGTCATCCACGAGGCCCGGGAGGACTTCGATCCGGTGACCGCGCGGTCGGCGGAGCTGCTCGCCGACCAGCTGGACCGCTTCGAGTCGCTGCTCGCGGATCTGCTGGAGATCAGCCGCTTCGACGCGGGCGCGGCGGCCCTGGAGGCGGAACCGATAGACCTCAGGGAGGTCGTGCGGCGCGTGGTCAGCGGGGCCGAGCCGCTCGCGGAGCGCAAGGGCACGAAGATCCGGGTCGTGGGCGACCAGCAGCCCGTCGTCGCCGAGGCGGACGCCCGGCGGGTGGAGCGGGTGCTGCGCAATCTCGTCGTCAACGCCGTGGAGCACGGCGACGGCAAGGACGTCGTCGTCAAGCTCGCCGCGGCGGGCGGGGCGGTCGCGATCGCGGTGCGCGACTACGGCGTCGGGCTCAAGCCCGGCGAGGCGACCCGCGTCTTCAGCCGTTTCTGGCGGGCCGACCCGGCACGCGCGCGAACCACGGGCGGTACCGGCCTGGGGCTGTCCATCGCGCTGGAGGACGCGCGGCTGCACGGCGGCTGGCTGCAGGCGTGGGGCGAGCCGGGCGGCGGGTCGCAGTTCCGGCTGACGCTGCCGCGCACGGCGGACGAGCCGCTGCGTGGCTCCCCGATCCCCCTGGAGCCCAAGGACTCGCGGCGCAACCGCGGCCTCAACGGCGCCGGGCTGCCTCGCGGGGGCGGCGGGAAGACGGCGACGGTGCCCGTGCAGCCGGCCGAGATGCCGTCGCTGACCCCGCGGCTGGGCGGCACGGCCCCCACCGCGGACCCGACGGCGCTGCCCGGGAACGGTGCGCGCGTGGTCTCCCGGCCCGTCCCGGACACGCGAGGGCGGGGGGACGGACGCACCGGGGACGCGGACGCCGCCAGGGATGGAGCATCCGCCGGGGTAGGCGCGCGCGCCGGAACCCCAGCGCCCGCCGCTGAGGAAAGCGATGCCGAGGGGGCTCGCGATGCCGAGGGGGCTCGCGACACCGACGGGGAGCGCGACGAGACCGCGAGCCGTTCGGACGCCGGTCCGCAGGACTCGAAAAGGGAAGGGAAGGCGACTCGTGGGCGCTGACCGCGAGGGGGGCGCCCGGTGCATGCCGGCGCGCGCGGTGGCGTACGCCACCTGTGGTGCCGTACTGCTGGCGGGGTGCGCCTCGATGCCCGACAGCGGGGATCTGCGCGGCGTCGACTCCACCCCGCGGCAGGACACGCAGGTGCGGGTGTTCGCCGTGCCGCCGCAGGACGACGCCCAGCCCCCGGACATCGTCTCGGGCTTCCTGGAGGCGCTGACCAGCGACGATCCCGACTACTCCACGGCGCGCCTGTACCTGACGGGCAAGGCGTCGCAATTGTGGCGGCCGGGTCTGTCCACCACGGTCCTCGCGGACGGTCCGGGCACCGACCCCGACCGCTCGGACGCCCGGGAGGACCGCGACGAACTGTCGTTCACGCTGACCGGCACCAGGGTCGCCACGGTGGACGCGCAGCAGTCCTACCGGCCGGCCAGGGGCAGCTACCACGCGCTGGTGCACCTCACACGCGACCGGAAGACCAAGCAGTGGCGCATCGACCGGCTGCCGCAGGGCCTGGTGATGGGCAAGTCGGACTTCCAGCGCAACTACATGTCCGTCAACAAGTACTACTTCGCCTCGAACACCGCCGCGGGCAGCGAGACGCAGGCCGCGGCCGTCGCCGACCCGGTGTACGTACGGCGGCGCGTGGATCCCATGACGCAGGTGGTGCGCTCCCTGCTCAACGGGCCCACGACCTGGCTCGACCCCGTGGTCCGGACGAGCTTCCCCACCGGCGCGGCCCTGGCGAAGGGCGTCGCCTCGCTGGCGCCCGACGACCAGAACAAGCTCACCGTGCCGCTGAACGGCAAGGCCGCCCGGGTCGGCACCAACACGTGCCGTGAGATGGCGGCCCAGCTGCTGTTCACGCTGCAGAACCTCACGCCGGCGGTCGACCACGTCGAGCTGCGCTCCGGCGACTCGCGGCTGTGCTCGCTCGCCGAGGAACGGGCCGACGACGTGGCCGCGCGCGCTTCCGCTCAGCAGCCTGACTACCTGTACTTCGTCGACGGCAAGAACAGGCTCGTGCGGATAGACGCCGGTGTCAGCGGGACCAGCGCCAGCGCGGTGCCCGGGGCGCTGGGCGAGGGCGGCAAGGCGCTGCGCTCGGTGGCCGTGGCACGCGACGAGCGCACCGCGGCCGCGGTCACCGCCGACGGCCAGGCGTTGTACGTGGCGTCGCTGGTGTCGGGCGGATCGCTCGGGGACCCCGTGCTGGTCAGCCACGGCAAGACGGAGGACGACCGGCTGACGGCGCCCAGCTGGGACGCGAACGGCGACCTGTGGGTGGCCGACCGCGACCCCGACGACCCGCGCCTGCTGCTGCTGGAGCAGGGCAGGGACGAGCCGCTGGTGGTGACGACCTCGGGGCTGGACGGGCGCATCCAGGACGTGCGGGTGGCCGCCGACGGGGTGCGGATCGCGTTGGTGGTGGCCAAGGGGAAGAAGAAGTCGCTGCTCGTCGGACGGATCGAACGGCACGCGGACACGGATCAGCGGTCGGTGTTCTCGGTGGTCGGACTGCGCTCCGCGACACCTGAGCTGGAGGACGTCACGGCCATGTCGTGGGCCGGTGACAGCCGGCTCGTGGTGGCCGGACGCGAGCAGGGCGGCGTGCAGACCATGCGGTACGTCGAGGTCGACGGCTCCACGCCGGAAATGGCGGCGCCCGCGGCGCTGACGGGGGTCAAGGAGATCACCGCGGCGGACGACGACGGGCTGCCGTTGGTGGCGTACTCCGAGGACGACGGGATCGTCCGGCTGCCGTCGGGTGCGCAGTGGCAGAAGGTGGTCACGGACGGGACGGCGCCGGTCTATCCGGGGTGAGCCGCCGGTTCGCTCCGGTGCGCCGTCCGTGGTCGGCGCGCGCGCTCGGGTTCGGCGGCTGCCGCGCTGTCCACAGGGGGTTATCCACAGGGGTGGCCGGGCCGCTTCGGAGTCGGCACAGTGGTGGGCATGCGGGGGTGGTGGCAGGACCTCACCGACCTGGTGCTCCCGGCCGAGTGCGGAGGCTGTGGGATGCCTCGCACGGCACTCTGTCCCGAGTGCCGTGCCGCCCTTGACGGGGCCGTACCGAGCCGGGTGCGACCGGTGCCGGAACCACCCGGGTTGCCCCTGGTGCACGCGGCCGCCCGGTACGGGGACGAGGTGCGGGCCGTGCTGCTGGCCCACAAGGAGCGCGGCGCGCTGGCCCTCGCCGCGCCGCTGGGGGCCGCTCTGGCGGAGGCGGTCCGGGCGGGGCTGCGGGAGGCACGGCGAAGTGGCCCTGTGATCGCGCACGGTGACGGTCCCTTGCTGCTGGTCCCCGTGCCGTCCGCCCGTGCCGCCGTACGGGCGCGGGGGCACGACCCGGCGCGGCGGATCGCGCTCGCGGCGGCGGGCGAACTGCGCCGCACCGGGACGCCGGCCCGCGTGCTGGCCGTGCTGCGGCAGCGGCGTGCCGTGGCCGACCAGTCGGGGCTGGACGCGCGGCAGCGGCTGGACAACCTCGCCGGCGCACTGGCCGTGGCGCCGGGCGGCGCGCGGCTGCTGCGCGGCGGCCGGGTGGTGCTGGTCGACGACCTGCTGACGACGGGCGCATCGCTCGCGGAGGCGGCGCGCGCCGTGCGGGCGGTGCGGCCGGCGCCGCGGGAACGGCAGGAGCCGGCGACGGGAGACAGGGGCGGCGGGCGGGTTCCGCAGAACGTGGGGACGACGGCCGTGTACCCGGCGACAACTCGGGAAGGCAGAAAGGAACGAACGACCGGAACAGGGAACGAGAGCGCTGGAACTCGGAACGAAGGCGCCGGCGGCGGCCGGAGAGCGCCCGGAACGGCGGATGCGGCCGGCGCGGATGCCGTGGTGTGCGCGGCCGTGGTCGCCGCACCGCCGGATTCTTTTGAAATAAACCGGAACTGACTGTGAACGCGCCTCGTTGCAGGCAATGAGAGCATCAAATCACCGGAACGGAGGTACGGCGCAGTAGAGGGTGACGACATCCGTCCGGGCGAGATATGTTCAGTTGTGAGGGGGAAAGGCGCAGGCCATACCCCTCATCAGCGAATGCCGCGCTGCGGGATTTGCACCATCACCCGTACCGGTGGGGTGGGGATCTTGCCCTTGGGGGAGGAGGAGGTGGAAGTCACCGAGTCCGAGATTCCGGGACTCACCGGAATCTGGTGCACAAGGGAGATGCTCCGCCGCCGAAGCGGAGCGATCCGGGAACGGAGTTCTGCGTGGACATCGTCGTCAAGGGCCGCAAGACCGAGGTGCCCGAGCGGTTCCGCAAGCACGTGGCCGAGAAGCTGAAGCTGGAGAAGATCCAGAGGCTCGATGCCAAGGTGATCAGCCTCGACGTCGAGGTGTCCAAGGAGCCGAACCCCCGACAGGCCGACCGCTGCGACCGAGTGGAGATCACGCTCCGCTCCCGCGGTCCGGTGATCCGGGCGGAGGCGGCGGCCAGCGACCCGTACGCGGCTCTCGACCTGGCCGCGGAGAAGTTGGACGCCCGGCTGCGCAAGCAGCACGACAAGCGGTTCTCGCGTCGTGGCGCACGCAGGATCTCGGCAGCCGAGGTCCCCGATCACGTCCCGGACGCGGCGACGCTCAACGGGAACGGCGGCACCGTCTACGAGGAGGAGTCGGACGGTGTGCCCACGAAGAAGATCGGCTCGCTGGAAGTGAAGGGGGAAGGACCCCTCGTCGTACGCGAGAAGACCCATGTTGCCTCCCCGATGACGCTCGACCAGGCCCTCTACGAGATGGAACTGGTCGGCCACGACTTCTATCTGTTCGTCGACTCCGAGACCAAGGAACCGAGTGTCGTCTACCGGCGGCACGCCTATGACTACGGCGTCATCCACCTCAACACCGACCCGATGGTCGCCCAGGCGCAAAACCCCGGCGCGGGCGGCACCGTGGGTGAGTGACCGCGCGGAAGAGCGGTGAACCGGTGCCCCTGGAGCGCGTGTGCGCCCCCAGGGGCACCTGCGTGCGACCGCTCCGCACCCTGCTGCGTCACCGCGTTGCCGCCCAGGCATGGAATCATGGCGGTAACGGCCCAACCGGTGGGCCGTTACCTTGGGTTGGCGATGGCACAGGACCACAGGCCTCAGCCTTCAGGGGGAGGAACGATGGCGGACAGCTTCGGACCGATGCATGACGAGGATGCCGACGACGGCGTCGTCGGCATGGGCCCGGACGCGGGCACTTCACGCAAGGAGCCGATCAGAGTCCTTGTCGTGGACGACCACGCCCTGTTCCGCCGTGGTCTGGAGATCGTGCTCGCCGCCGAGGAGGACATCCAGGTCGTCGGCGAGGCGGGAGACGGCGCGGAGGCCGTCGACAAGGCCGCCGACCTGCTGCCGGACATCGTGCTGATGGACGTCCGCATGCCGAAGCGGGGCGGGATCGAGGCCTGCACCTCGATCAAGGAGGTGGCCCCCAGCGCCAAGATCATCATGCTGACGATCAGCGACGAGGAAGCCGACCTCTACGACGCGATCAAGGCGGGCGCGACCGGTTACCTGCTGAAGGAGATCTCCACCGACGAGGTGGCCACGGCCATTCGCGCCGTCGCCGACGGGCAGTCGCAGATCAGTCCCTCGATGGCGTCGAAGCTCCTCACCGAGTTCAAGTCGATGATCCAGCGGACCGACGAGCGCCGGCTGGTACCGGCGCCGCGTCTGACCGACCGTGAGCTGGAGGTCCTCAAGCTCGTCGCCACGGGCATGAACAACCGGGACATCGCCAAGGAGTTGTTCATCTCCGAGAACACCGTGAAGAACCACGTGCGCAACATCCTGGAGAAGCTGCAGCTGCACTCCAGGATGGAGGCGGTGGTCTACGCGATGCGGGAGAAGATCCTCGAGATCCGCTGAGGGGCGGCAGCCGCGGTCAGCGCATGGCTGTGGCCAGGGCCCGGCTCACCTCCTTGGTGAGGGGCCCGAGCAGCTCGGGCGCGTCGACGCGCTCCACGCGCACGCTCGTGCAGTCCACCCAGCTCGCGGCCTCGACCAGTGCCTCCGCGACGGCCGGCACCGCCTTCGGGCCGTCCAGGGTGACCTGCTTGGCGACCAGCGTCGCGCCCTCCCGGGCGGGGTCCACCCGGCCGACCAGGCGGCCGCCGGCGAGCACCGGCATGGCGAAGTAGCCGTACACCCGCTTCGGTTTGGGGACGTAGGCCTCCAGGCGGTGGGTGAAGCCGAAGATCCGTTCCGTGCGCGCCCGTTCCCAGATCAGGGAGTCGAAGGGGGACAGCAAAGTGGTGCGGTGGCGGCCGCGCGGGGGCGTCTCGAGGGCCGCGGGGTCGGCCCAGGCCGGCTTGGACCAGCCCTGGACCGTGACCGGCACCAGACCTGAGTCCGCGATCACCGCGTCGACCTGCTCGCCCTTGAGGCGGTGGTAGTCGGCGATGTCCGCGCGCGTGCCGACCCCGAGGGACTGCCCCGCCAGGCGGACCAGGCGGCGCAGGCACTCCGCGTCGTCCAGACCGTCGTGCAGCAGCGGGCCGGGGATCGCGCGCTCGGCGAGGTCGTACACCCGCTTCCAGCCGCGGCGGCGCACGCACACCACCTCGCCGTACATCAGCGCACGCTCGACGGCGACCTTGGAGCCGGACCAGTCCCACCACTCGCCGGTCCGCTTCGCGCCGCCCAACTCGGTGGCCGTCAGCGGGCCTTCGGCCTGCAACTGCTTGATCACCCGGTCGTAGGCGCCGTCCGGGAGGGCGTGGTTCCAGTGCGGGCGGCCACGGTAGGCGCGGCGGCGGAAGGCGAAGTGCGGCCACTCCTCGACCGGGAGTATGCACGCCGCGTGCGACCAGTACTCGAAGGAGTGCGCCTGCACGGTGGGCGCGGCCCAGTAGGCCTCCTCGACGGTCCGGCGGCCCACCGCGCCGAGCCGGGCGTAGGGGATGAGCTCGTGGGAGCGGGCCAGGACGGAGATCGTGTCCAGCTGGACCGCGCCCAGGTGGCGCAGGATGCCGCGGACGCCGGCTCTCCGGTCGGGCGAGCCGAGGAGGCCCTGGGCGCGCAGGGCGATGCGGCGGGCCTCGTCGGCCGAGAGGTCGGTGGAGGGGCGCGGGGTCGTCATGGTCCGCACGATAGGGGCCGGCACTGACAGCGCGGCGCGAACTGCGGCTTCCGGCGAGGTACCGGGACCGCGCCGGTGGCGGGAAGGCGCTATGACCGCGCCGGGACGTAGGGGGCCGTGGACGGCAGCCCCAGGTCCGACGGGAGCAGGGACCCCACCCAGCAGTCGCGTCGCACCCCCTTGTTGTCGACGGCGGAGCGCAGGGTGCCCTCGATGGTGAAGCCCGCGCGCCGGGCCACCGCCAGGGAGGCGTCGTTGCCGACCTCCGCCCGCCACTCCACGCGGTCGACCGGCACGCGGGTGACGGCCCAGCGGGACGCGGCGAGGACGGCCTCGGTGACGTAGCCGTTGCCGCGGTGCTCCTTGGTGGCCCAGAAACCGATCTCGCCCACGCCCATGGAGCGCATCGTGATGCCGAGCATGCCGACCAGGGCGCCGTCGGGCAGGAAGACGCCGAAGGTGAACATGGAGCCGTTCGCCCAGCCGTCGGGTGCCGCCTGCCGGGTGAAGCTCCGCGCGTGCTCGGGCAGGTAGGGGGAAGGGATGGTGGTCCAGCGCTGGATGTCCGGGTCCTGCGCCGCGGCGTACACGGCGTCGGCGTCCTGCGGGCCGACGGTGCGCAGGAGGAGGCGGGGCGTCGTGAGCGTCACGGGTTCCATCGGCCGATTCTGCGGCTCAGCCGGCGAGGACGCCATCCATTTCCGTCCGTGAGCGGGTGATCACCATTCGCGCAATTCCTCGGCGTGGCGCGGCACCATCCGCGGGGCCCGGCCGTTGTTCCCTTTGAAGAAGATTTGAATCAGTCCGCCGAGCGGCGCCGAGTCGTCGTGGTGGCAGGCCTCCCGGCCCGGCCGTGTCCTCGCATACGATGGCCGTTGCTCAGTAAGTCAATGGAAACCGACCGTCCCAGGCCCGACCGGCAAGGAGACCAACCCCCGTGTCCGTCCTCTCGAAGATCATGCGTGCAGGCGAAGGCAAGATCCTGCGCAAGCTGCACCGCATCGCGGACCAGGTCAACTCCATCGAAGAGGACTTCGTCGACCTCTCCGACGCCGAGCTGCGGGCCCTCACCGATGAGTACAAGCAGCGGTACGCCGACGGCGAGAGTCTTGACGACCTGCTGCCCGAGGCGTTCGCCACGGTCCGCGAGGCCGCCAAGCGGGTCCTCGGCCAGCGGCACTACGACGTGCAGATGATGGGCGGTGCGGCCCTGCACCTCGGCTACGTCGCCGAGATGAAGACCGGTGAGGGCAAGACCCTGGTCGGCACGCTCCCCGCGTACCTGAACGCCCTTTCGGGGGACGGCGTCCACCTCATCACGGTCAACGACTACCTGGCCGAGCGCGACTCCGAGATGATGGGCCGCGTCCACAAGTTCCTCGGCCTGACGGTCGGTTGCATCCTCGCCAACATGACGCCGGCCCAGCGCCGCGAGCAGTACCTGTGCGACATCACGTACGGCACGAACAACGAGTTCGGCTTCGACTACCTGCGCGACAACATGGCGTGGGCCAAGGACGAGCTCGTCCAGCGCGGCCACAACTTCGCCATCGTCGACGAGGTCGACTCCATCCTCGTCGACGAGGCCCGTACGCCGCTGATCATCTCCGGCCCGGCCGACCAGGCCACCAAGTGGTACGGCGACTTCGCCAAGCTGGTCACGCGGCTGAAGAAGGGCGAGGCCGGCAACCCCCTGAAGGGCCTCGAGGAGACCGGCGACTACGACGTCGACGAGAAGAAGCGCACGGTCGCCATCCACGAGTCCGGCGTCTCCAAGGTCGAGGACTGGCTGGGCATCGACAACCTGTACGAGTCGGTGAACACGCCGCTGGTGGGCTACCTGAACAACGCCATCAAGGCCAAGGAACTGTTCAAGAAGGACAAGGACTACGTCGTCATCGACGGCGAGGTCATGATCGTCGACGAGCACACCGGCCGTATCCTCGCCGGCCGCCGCTACAACGAGGGCATGCACCAGGCGATCGAGGCGAAGGAAGGGGTGGACATCAAGGACGAGAACCAGACGCTCGCCACGATCACCCTGCAGAACTTCTTCCGCCTCTACGGCAAGCTCTCCGGCATGACCGGTACGGCGATGACCGAGGCCGCCGAGTTCCACCAGATCTACAAGCTCGGCGTGGTCCCGATCCCGACCAACAAGCCGATGATCCGCAAGGACCAGTCGGACCTGATCTACCGCACCGAGGTCGCCAAGTTCGAGGCGGTCGTCGACGACATCGCGGAGAAGCACGAGAAGGGCCAGCCGATCCTCGTCGGCACGACGTCCGTCGAGAAGTCGGAGTACCTCTCGCAGCAGCTCAGCAAGCGCGGCATCCAGCACGAGGTGCTGAACGCCAAGCACCACGAGCGTGAGGCGCAGATCGTGGCGCAGGCCGGCCGCAAGGGCGCCGTGACGGTCGCCACCAACATGGCCGGCCGTGGTACGGACATCAAGCTCGGCGGCAACCCGGAAGACCTCGCCGAGGCGGAGCTGCGCCAGCGCGGCCTCGACCCCGAGGAGCACATCGAGGAGTGGGCCGCGGCCCTGCCGGCCGCCCTGGAGCGCGCCGAGGCGGCCGTCAAGGCCGAGAAGGAAGAGGTCGAGTCGCTCGGCGGTCTGTACGTGCTCGGCACCGAGCGGCACGAGTCGCGCCGTATCGACAACCAGCTGCGCGGTCGTTCCGGCCGTCAGGGCGACCCGGGCGAGTCCCGCTTCTACCTGTCGCTGGGTGACGATCTGATGCGCCTGTTCAAGGCCCAGATGGTCGAGCGCGTGATGTCCATGGCGAACGTGCCGGACGACGTGCCGATCGAGAACAAGATGGTCACGCGCGCCATCGCGTCCGCGCAGTCGCAGGTGGAGCAGCAGAACTTCGAGACCCGTAAGAACGTCCTGAAGTACGACGAAGTCCTCAACCGCCAGCGTGAGGTCATCTACGGCGAGCGGCGCCGCGTCCTGGAGGGCGAGGACCTGCACGAGCAGGTACAGCACTTCATGGACGACACGATCGACGCCTACATCGCGGCGGAGACCGCCGAGGGCTTCCCGGAGGACTGGGACCTGGACCGGCTGTGGGGCGCGTTCAAGCAGCTCTACCCGGTGAAGGTCACCGTGGAGGAGCTCGAGGAGGCGGCCGGCGACCGGGCGGGCCTGACCGCGGAGTTCATCTCCGAGTCCATCAAGGACGACGTCCACGAGCAGTACGAGGCGCGCGAGACGCAGCTCGGCTCCGAGATCATGCGTGAACTGGAGCGCCGGGTCGTGCTGTCGGTCCTGGACCGCAAGTGGCGCGAGCACCTCTACGAGATGGACTACCTCCAGGAGGGCATCGGCCTGCGCGCGATGGCGCAGAAGGACCCGCTGGTCGAGTACCAGCGCGAGGGCTTCGACATGTTCCAGGCCATGATGGAGGGCATCAAGGAGGAGTCCGTCGGCTACCTGTTCAACCTGGAGGTCCAGGTCGAGCAGCAGGTCGAGGAGGTCCCGGTCGAAGACGCGGCCCCGGTCGACATGCAGAAGCAGGACGCGGTGCCGGCGCAGGCGGGCGGACGCCCGGAGATCCGGGCCAAGGGCCTGGACGCCCCGCTCCGCCGCAACCTGCACTTCTCCGCGCCCACGGTGGACGGCGAGGGCGGCACCATCGAGGGCGACTTCGCCGGCGACGACGAGCCCGTGCGCTCCGAGGCCGACGGCCTCACGCGCGCGGAGCGGCGCAAGCAGGCCCGGGGCGGCCGTCGCCGCAAGAAGTGACGTGACGGTGCCGACGGCACCGTAGCGGCTCGGAGGGCCGGGTCACCCTGGGGGGTGGCCCGGCCTTCGGCTTGTGCCGGCGCGTGCTGGCTTGTGCGGGCGCGTGCAGGGGCGCGTGCTCGGCGGTGCGGTCGGCGCGTCACCCGGGGTGTGCCTTCAGTGGCCGTCCCCGGCGGCCCGCGCCGGGCGTGGGCCGCCCATCTCCACCGCCGTGCAGCGCCAGCGCAGGTCGGGGCCCTGTTCCAGGCGGAAGGCCAGGGCCCGCAGCTGGTCCCCGGCTCCGATGCGGGCGAAGGCCTCGATGGCGCCCGGGCGGGGCACGAAGTAGCCGATGTCGCGGACGACGGGCCGGGTGCGGCGGGTGCGCAGCGGGCCGCGCTCGGCGAGCCTGACGAGTTCGTCGTAGGCGCGGCCCGCGGTGTGCCGGAGCATCCAGTGGACCGGCCGCTGTCCGCTCAGCACGGCGAGCAGACGGTCGGCGAAGACGTCCGTGGGGCGGGGCGGCACCGCGGGTGCGGTGGCTGGGAGCGTGCGGGGCGGCAGTGGGCCGCCGGCCGGGCCGGGGGCCGCGGCACGGGCGTCGGCAGCGGCACGGGTGTCGGCAGCGGCAGCGGCGCGGGCGCGGGTGCCGGACGCGGTGGAGCCCGGGGTTCTGCCGGGCCCCGGCGCGGGGCGGGCGTCGGCCGGCCCGCTGACCGCGGCGGGGCCGCTGCCGCGCGCTCCGGGCGGCCGGCCGTCGCCGGGCGCGGTGCGGCCCGGGCCGCCGCCGGGCGTACGGGGCGGGGCGCCGCCCGGGCGGCGGGAGTCGTGGCGGCCCGGCGGGCGGGCGCCCGGACGGTGCTGTGCCCTGGTCATGACCTTGTGCATGCGTCTCCCCGTTCCACGGGCCCCGGCGATACCGGGAGGTAACTTTGGCGGTGGGGCTCTTGTACGGCTCAGGGGACGGCAGGGGCAAGGAACCCGGACCACGCGTCGGGGCAGCGGGGAAGTTCACCTATCAGGGTGACCAGGGGCTGTCCCGGCCCGCCGCCACGGGGTCGGACCGGGTGAATTCCGGGACGGGGGTTGACGCCCGTGGGCGGCTGCGGAGGAACTCGAAAGGGGACCGCCGCACGTATCCTGAAGGCCCTCCGGGGACGCGGTGCGCCCTCGGGGACTCCAGCGGAGCACCGAGCCACCGACCACGAAAGAAGCGGCCGCCCATGCGCGTCTACGTCCCTCTGACCCTCCCCGGTCTCGCCGAGGCGTACAGGACGGGCGAGCTGGGGACCGCGCCCCTCGCCGCCTACGCCGTCACGCCGGCGCTGCGCGAGTGGTACCTCTCCGACGACATCGAGGAGCTGGAGTACGCCGCGCTGAACCGGGCCGCGCTCGCCTCGCTGCGCCTGCTCGCGGCCGACCCGGCGGCGCCGCGGCGCCGGGTCGTGGTGGCCGTCGACGTGCCCGACGGCACCGCCTCCGCCGACCCCGACCGGGGGCTCGACCCGGCGGCGCTCGGCGAGGTGCGGGTCGCCCGGGCCGTTCCGCTGGCGAAGGCGGCGTCGGTGCACGTCGACGCCGACGACGCGGAGGCGGACGTGACCGCCGCGGCCGGGGCGTTGCCGGCGGCGGACGACGGGGACGACGACGCCCAGTTCGTGGTGGACGGGGCCGAGGACCACGAGCTGCTGTGGTACGCCACGCAGGAGATCCCCAACCTGGTCGGCCTCGGCTGAGCTCGTGTCCGTGATTGTCAGCGGCGGCGGGTAGCTTTTTGGCATGGGGAAGCAGACTGGGGCGCACATCGTCTGGGACTGGAACGGCACGCTGTTCCACGACAACGACGCGATCATCGGCGCGACGAACGCGGCGTTCGCCGAGCTGGGGCTCGAGCCGATCACGATCGAGCAGTACCGCGAGCTGTACTGCGTGCCGGTGCCGAAGTTCTACGAGCGGCTGATGGGGCGGCTGCCGACGGACGCCGAGTGGGAGGTCATGGACGAGGTCTTCCACCGGTACTACGCCGAGCACCGGGTGCGGTGCGGGCTCACCGAGGGCGTGGTGGACCTGCTCACCGGGTGGCGGTCGGCGGGCCGCAGCCAGTCCCTGCTGAGCATGTACGTGCACGACGAACTCGTCCCGCTGGTACGGGGGTTCGGGATAGAGGCGCACTTCGTACGGGTGGACGGGCGGACCGGTCCGTCCGGGGGCAGCAAGGCCGAGCACATGGTGCGCCACCTCGCCTCCCTCACCGGTGTGGACCCCGCTCGCACGGTGGTGATCGGGGACGCCGCCGACGACGCGCTGGCCGCGCGGCACGTGGGAGCGCAGGCTGTGCTCTACACCGGCGGCTCGCACGGCCGGGCCAGTCTCGAGGCGGCGGGCGCACCGGTGGTCGACACGCTGGCCGAGGCGGTCGCGGAGGCGGCGCGGCTGGCGGCGTAAGCACGCCGCGGCTGCGGTGCACGCCACGCCACGCTGCGGCGCGCGTGTCGGCGCGGAAGGAACACCTCGTCCGGCGGGCGCGCCGCGCCTGGCGGGCCTGCCGCGTCCGGCGAACCTGCTGTCCCTGGCGGGCCTGCGGTGCCCGGCCGGCCTGCTGCCCCTGGCCGACCTGTTGTGCCGGCCGGGTCGGGGTCCTTGGCGCGCACCGCCGTCGGTCTGCTCCGGGACGGAGGCCGCCTGGTCGGACGCGTCGTCTCCGATACCCGGCGCCCCGGCGCCCCGGCGTGCGTGCCCGCGCGTCGGACCCACCGCGCGCCGACGGCGGGTGCGCCGTTCCGGGCACCCCGCGCCCGGCGCGCGCCGACGGCGGACGTGTCGCTACGACCACTCGCGCCCGGCGCACGTATGCCGCACGCACGTACGCGCGTGCGGCGGTGGGATCAGGTCACCGGTGCCTTCGCGCGCAGGACCGTGAGGAACTCCCGCATCCAGGCGGAGTGGTCCGGCCAGGCGCGCGAGGAGACCAGCGTGCCGTCGACGACCGCCTCGGCGTCCTGGAAGGAGGCACCGGCGGCCTGCATGTCCGGCTCCAGCGCGGGGTACGCCGTGACGCGCCGGCCCCGCAGGCCGTCCACCGCCGCCGTCAGCAGGGGGCCGTGGCAGATCTGTGCGACGGGCTTGTCCGCGTCGAAGAACGACTTGAGGATCTTGCGCAGCTCGGGATCGTTGCGCAGGTACTCCGGGGCCCGCCCGCCCGGGATGACCAGGGCCGCGTACTGGCCGGGCTCGACGTCGGCGAAGGCGAGGTCGGCGGGCCAGGTGTAGCCCGGCTTCTCGGTGTAGGTGTCGAAGCCGGGCTCGAAGTCGTGGACGACGAACCGCAGCTTCTTGCGGGTCGGGGCCGCGATGTGGACCTCGTAGCCCTCCTCGCGCAGCCGCTGGTAGGGGTACAGGACTTCCAGGGACTCCGCCGCGTCACCGGTGACGATCAGGATTTTGGCTGTCATGGCGGCAACCTGCCCCGCACGGGCCCGATTGCCAAGGGGGCACGCACGATTGCGCCGATTACGCCGTCTCGGCCGCCTTCGCCCTGTGCAGAACGTCAAACTTCCACCCCTGGTTTTGTACACATACGGCTCATGACGACCCCCCTGTGATGAGCGATAGCCTGGTGGCGTGATCAGCGCGATAGCTCGCGGGGGCAGCGTCGCCCCTGCCCTGAGCCCGGCGCCCACGGACGACATCCGTGGCCGGGCGGCCTCCGCTGGTCCGCGCGGGCGGGACGGGGGTGCGACAGTCCCCAGGGCGCCGCGCACACCCCGGGAGACGACGCGGCAGAGAGCAGCGTCACACCCGTCGGGAACCTCAACATTGACTCATATCCCCCCGCTCATCTCACCTTGCGGCATAGCGTCGGAGCAGACCGGACACCCCGCGTCGCGGCGTCACGTCACCGGGGAAGAGACCGTACTTCCTTCTACGTCACGCAACGGCGCGCGACAGGAGCCAGAGGACAATGCAGACCAAGCTGGACGAAGCCAAGGCCGAGCTGCTCGAGAGGGCCGCTCGGGTAGCTGAGAACAGCCCGGTCGGGGGGCACCTACCGACCGGGACGACGGAACAGGGCACGCCGGGCACCCCGGACAGTGAGACCGTGCTCGCGTTCCTCCAGCGCTACTACCTGCACACCGCCCCGGAGGACCTCGCCGACCGCGACCCGGTGGACGTCTTCGGAGCCGCCTTCTCGCACTACCGGCTGGCCGAGAACCGCCCCCAGGGCACGGCCAGCGTGCGGGTCCACACCCCGACAGTCGAGGAGAACGGCTGGACCTGCAGCCACTCCGTCGTCGAGGTGGTCACCGACGACATGCCCTTCCTCGTCGACTCCGTCACCAACGAGCTCACCCGGCAGAACCGCGGCATCCACGCGGTGATCCACCCGCAGTTCGTGGTCCGCCGCGACGTCACCGGCAAGCTCATCGAGGTGCTCAGCACGCCGCCGAAGGAGCCCCTGCCGCACGACGCGCACACCGAGTCCTGGATCCACGTCGAGATCGACCGCGAGACCGACCGCTCCGACCTCAAGCAGATCACCTCCGACCTGCTGCGGGTGCTGTCCGACGTCCGCGAGGCCGTCGAGGACTGGGAGAAGATGCGGGACTCCGCGATCCGCATCGCCGAGGAGATGCCCGACGAGCCGGTCCCCGGCGACCTGCCCGCATCGCAGGTCGAGGAGGCCCGTGAGCTGCTGCGCTGGCTGGCCGCCGACCACTTCACCTTCCTCGGCTACCGCGAGTACCAACTGCGCGACGACGACTCGCTGGCCGCCGTGCCCGGCACCGGACTCGGCATACTGCGCTCCGACCCGCACCACTCCGGCGACGACGAACACCCGGTCAGCCCGTCCTTCGAGCGGCTGCCCGCCGACGCGCGCGCCAAGGCCCGCGAGCACAAGCTCCTCGTGCTGACCAAGGCCAACAGCCGTGCCACCGTGCACCGGCCGTCGTACCTGGACTACATCGGCGTCAAGAAGTTCGACGCGGACGGCAACGTGGTCGGCGAGCGCCGCTTCCTGGGGCTGTTCTCCTCCGCCGCGTACACCGAGTCGGTGCGCCGGGTCCCGGTCATCCGCCGCAAGGTCGAGGACGTCCTGCAGCGCGCCGGCTTCTCGCCCCACAGCCACGACGGCCGCGACCTGCTGCAGATCCTGGAGACGTACCCGCGCGACGAGCTCTTCCAGACGCCGGCCGACGAACTGCAGGCCATCGTCACCTCCGTCCTGTACCTGCAGGAGCGCCGACGGCTGCGCCTGTACCTGCGCCAGGACGAGTACGGCCGCTACTACTCCGCCCTCGTCTACCTCCCGCGCGACCGCTACACCACCGGCGTGCGCCTGCGGATCATCGACATCCTCAAGGAGGAGCTGGGCGGCGTCAGCGTCGACTTCACCGCCTGGAACACCGAGTCGATCCTGTCCCGGCTGCACTTCGTCGTCCGCGTGCCGCAGGGCACCGAGCTGCCGGAGCTGTCCGACGCCGACCGGGAGCGCATCGAGGTCCGCCTGGTCGAGGCCGCCCGCTCCTGGGCCGACGGCTTCGCCGAAGCGCTCACCGCCGAGCTGGGCGAGGAGCGGGCGGCCGAGCTGCTGCGCCGCTACCACAACGCCTTCCCCGAGGGCTACAAGGCCGACCACACCCCGCGCGCCGCGGTCGCCGACCTGGTCAACATCGAGCAGCTCAGCGACTCCCACGACAAGGGCGGCAAGGACTTCGCGCTCAGCCTCTACGAGCCGGTGGGCGCCGCCCCCGACGAGCGCCGGTTCAAGATCTACCGCAAGGGCGGCGCCATCTCGCTGTCCGCGGTGCTCCCGGTGCTCAGCCAGCTCGGCGTCGAGGTGATCGACGAGCGGCCGTACGAACTGCGCTGCTCCGACCGCAGTGTCGCGTGGATCTACGACTTCGGCCTGCGCATGCCCAAGGCGCAGGTCGGCGGCGGCGACTACGCCGGCGACGACGCCCGCGGGCGCTTCCAGGAGGCCTTCGCCGCCGCCTGGACCGGCCGGGCGGAGAACGACGGCTTCAACGCCCTCGTGCTGAGCGCCGGCCTGACCTGGCGGCAGGCGATGGTGCTGCGGGCGTACGCGAAGTACCTGCGGCAGGCCGGTTCCACCTTCAGCCAGGACTACATGGAGGACACCCTCCGCAACAACGTCCACACCACCCGGCTGCTGGTCTCCCTGTTCGAGGCGCGGATGTCGCCGGACCGGCAGCGCGCCGGGCTCGAGATCGTCGACGCCCTCCTCGAGGAGGTCGACGCCGCCCTCGACCAGGTCGCCAGCCTGGACGAGGACCGCATCCTGCGGTCCTTCCTGACCGTCATCAAGGCGACCCTCAGGACGAACTTCTTCCAGCGGGCGACCGGCGGCAAGCCGCACGACTACGTCTCCATGAAGTTCGACCCGCAGGCGATCCCCGATCTGCCGGCCCCCCGCCCGGCGTTCGAGATCTGGGTGTACTCGCCACGCGTCGAGGGCGTGCACCTGCGCTTCGGCAAGGTCGCCCGAGGCGGTCTGCGCTGGTCCGACCGGCGTGAGGACTTCCGCACCGAGATCCTCGGCCTGGTCAAGGCGCAGATGGTGAAGAACACCGTCATCGTGCCGGTCGGCGCCAAGGGCGGCTTCGTCGCCAAGCAGCTGCCCGACCCGGGCGTCGACCGGGACGCGTGGCTGGCCGAGGGCATCGCCAGCTACAAGACCTTCATCTCGGCGCTGCTCGACATCACCGACAACATGGTCGCCGGAGAGGTGGTTCCGCCGCAGGACGTCGTCCGGCACGACGAGGACGACACCTACCTGGTGGTCGCCGCCGACAAGGGCACCGCGACGTTCTCCGACATCGCCAACGAGGTCGCCCAGTCGTACAACTTCTGGCTCGGCGACGCCTTCGCCTCCGGCGGCTCCGCGGGCTACGACCACAAGGGCATGGGCATCACGGCCCGCGGCGCCTGGGAGTCGGTCAAGCGGCACTTCCGCGAACTCGGCGTCGACACACAGACCGAGGACTTCACGGTCGTCGGCATCGGCGACATGTCCGGCGACGTTTTCGGCAACGGCATGCTGCTGAGCGAGCACATCCGCCTGGTGGCCGCCTTCGACCACCGGCACATCTTCATCGACCCCGAGCCGGACGCGGCCGTCTCCTACGCCGAACGCCGCCGCCTCTTCGAGCTCCCGCGCTCCAGCTGGGCCGACTACGACACCGCGCTCATCTCCGCCGGCGGCGGCGTGTTCCCGCGCACCGCCAAGGCCATCCCGATCGGCGGCCACATCCGCGAGGCCCTCGGCATCGAGGGCAAGGTCACCAAGATGACCCCGGCCGACCTGATGAAGGCCATCCTCCAGGCGCCGGTGGACCTGCTGTGGAACGGCGGCATCGGCACGTACGTCAAGGCGTCCACCGAGACGCACGCCGACGTCGGCGACAAGGCCAACGACGCGATCCGGGTGGACGGCGCCGACCTCCAGGTCAAGGTCGTCGGCGAGGGCGGCAACCTGGGCCTGACCCAGCTCGGCCGGATCGAGTTCGCCCTGCACGGCGGCAAGATCAACACCGACGCCATCGACAACAGCGCGGGCGTGGACACCTCCGACCACGAGGTGAACATCAAGATCCTGCTCAACGGCCTGGTCACGGACGGCGACATGACCGTCAAGCAGCGCAACAAGCTGCTCGCCGAGATGACCGACGAGGTCGGCGGCCTGGTGCTGCGCAACAACTACGCGCAGAACACGGCCATCGCCAACGCGCTCGCCCAGTCCAAGGACATGCTCCACGCGCAGCAGCGCTTCATGCGGCACCTGGTGCGCGAGGGCCACCTCGACCGGGCGCTGGAGTTCCTGCCGACCGACCGGCAGATCCGCGAGCGCCTCGGCTCCGGTCAGGGCCTGACCGGCCCGGAGACCGCCGTCCTGCTGGCGTACACGAAGATCACGGTCGCGGAGGAGCTGCTGCACACCTCGCTGCCGGACGACCCGTACCTGCGCGGCCTGCTGCACGCCTACTTCCCGACCGCGCTGCGCGAGCAGTTCACCGACCGCATCGACGGTCACCCGCTGCGCCGCGAGATCACCACCACCGTGCTGGTCAACGACACGGTCAACACGGGCGGTACGACGTATCTGCACCGGCTGCGCGAGGAGACCGGCGCCTCCCTGGAGGAGATCGTCCGGGCGCAGACCGTGGCCCGCGCGATCTTCCGCTCGGCGCCGGTGTGGGACGCGGTGGAGTCCCTGGACAACCGGGTCGAGGCGGGCGTCCAGACCCGTATCCGCCTGCACTCGCGCCGTCTGGTCGAGCGCGGCACGCGCTGGCTGCTGAACAACCGGCCGCAGCCGCTGCAGCTCGCCGAGACGGTGGACTTCTTCGCCGAGCGCGTCGAGCAGGTGTGGCAGCAGCTGCCGAAGCTGCTGCGCGGCGTGGACCTGGACTGGTGGCAGCAGATCTACGACGAGCTGACCGGCGCCGGCGTCCCGGACGAAGCGGCCACCCGCGTGGCCGGGTTCTCCTCCGCCTTCCCGGCGCTGGACATCGTCTCGGTGGCCGACCGCATGGGCAAGGAGCCGCTGGACGTCGCCGACGTGTACTACGACCTCGCCGACCGTCTGCACATCACCCGGCTGATGGACCGCATCATCGAGCTCCCGCGCGCCGATCGCTGGCAGTCCATGGCCCGTGCGTCCATCCGCGAGGACCTGTACGCGGCCCACGCGGCCCTGACCGCGGACGTGCTCGCCGTCGGCAACGGAACCTCGACTCCCGAGCAGCGCTTCGTGGCCTGGGAGGAGAAGAACGCGGCGATCCTGGGGCGGGCGCGCACCACGCTGGAGGAGATCCGCAGCTCGGAGACGTTCGACCTGGCCAACCTGTCGGTGGCGATGCGCACGATGCGGACGCTGCTGCGCACGCACTCGTAGGCGGCGAAGCCAGAGCGCCCCGGACCGCAGTGGTCCGGGGCGCTTTTGCCTGGGGGAGGCCGGGCCTGGGGGAGGTCAGGCCGGCACGGTCGTCTGCGGTGCCTTCGGCTTGGGCTTGGCCTTCTTCGCCGCCGCCTTGTCGCTCTTGTCGCCGGTGAAGGCCTCGTACTCCTTCAGGACGTCCTCGGTCGGGCCGTCCATGCGCAGCTCGCCGCGCTCCAGCCACAGCACGCGGTCGCAGGTGTCGCGGATGGACTTGTTGTTGTGGCTGACGAGGAAGACCGTGCCCGCCTGCTCGCGCAGCGCGCGGATCCGCGCCTCGGAACGCTTGCGGAAGGCCGCGTCGCCGGTGGCCAGCGCCTCGTCGATGAGCAGCACGTCGTGGTCCTTGGCGGCGGCGATGGAGAAACGCAGCCGGGCCGCCATGCCGGAGGAGTAGGTGCGCATCGGCAGGGTGATGAAGTCGCCCTTGTCGTTGATGCCGGAGAAGTCGACGATCTCCTGGTAGCGCTCCTTGACCTGCTCGCGGGACATGCCCATGGCGAGACCGCCGAGGAAGACGTTGCGCTCGCCGGTCAGGTCGTTCATCAGCGCCGCGTTGACGCCGAGCAGGGAGGGCTGGCCGTCGGTGAAGATGCGGCCGTTCTCCACGGGGAGCAGCCCGGCGACGGCCTTGAGGAGGGTCGACTTGCCGGAGCCGTTGGTGCCGATCAGGCCGATCGCCTCGCCCCGGTAGGCGACGAAGGACACGTTCTTGACCGCGTGCACCTTGCGCACGCCCGACGCCTTCTCGGCCTGCTTGCGGCGCAGCATGCGGTTGAGGGCGGCGGTCGCGGAGCCGCGTCCGGCGCCGGTGCCGTTGACGCGGTAGACGATGTCGACGCCGTCGGCGACGACGGTGGGGACCGTCTCGTTGGTGTGCTCAGCCACGGCCGTAGGTCTCCTCAGCCTTCCAGAAGTAGATGAAGCCGCCGACCCCGGCGAGCAGGGCCCAGCCCAGCGCGATCAGCCACACGTGCGGCGGCAGCTGGCTCGAGTGGAAGCTGTCGATCAGCGCGAAGCGCATCAGGTCGATGTAGACGGCGGCCGGGTTGGCCTGCAGCGCGACGGTCACCGCGTGCGGCAGGTGGTCGCGGCTGGTCAGCTTGTCGATGCTCCACATGACGCCCGAGACGTACATCCAGGTGCGCAGCACGAACGGCATCAGCTGCGCGATGTCCGGCGTCTTCGCCCCCATCCGGGCCATGATCATCGCCATGCCGGCGTTGAACGTGAACTGCAGCAGCAGCGCCGGGACCGCGAGCAGCCAGGAGGCGGCGACCGGCACGCCGAAGAACAGCAGGATGACGACCAGGGCGCACATCGAGAACAGCAGTTGCTGGAGCTGCTGGAGGCAGAAGGAGATCGGCAGCGCGGCCCTCGGGAAGTGCAGCGCGCGGACGAGGCCGAGGTTGCCGGAGATCGCGCGGGTGCCCGAAAGGATCGAGCTCTGCGTGAACGTCCAGACGAACACGCCCGTCACCAGGAACGGGATGTAGTCCGGCACGCCCCGCTTGGTGCCCAGCAGGATGCCGAAGATGAAGTAGTAGACCGCCGCGTTCAGCAGCGGGGTCATCACCTGCCAGACCTGGCCCAGCTTCGCCTGGCTGTACTGGGAGGTGAGCTTGGCGGTCGAGAAGGCGGCGATGAAGTGGCGCCGGGCCCACAGCCGGCGGACGTAGTCGGGCAGCGAGGGGCGGGCGCCGCTGACCGAGAGGCCGTGGCGGGCGGCGAGGGCCGCGAGGTCGCCGTCGGCGGAGGCCGACGTCGGGGGCGGTGTGTGGAGGACCTGGCTCACATCCGCTGCTTTCGCTCGGGGGGAGGGGGGTTGCGCCGGGGGTGCCGTGCGGTGGTGCCGCGGACGCCGTGTCCCGCCACCCGGCGTTTCCTTACGCTTCTCTTCACGTTTTCTTACGTCGGGACGGGACCGTATCGTCGCAACGTGAGCGTAGGCCGAGTTGGCGTCGGGACGCAACCGTTTCGTCGTGACGTGCGGCGTCGGGACGGGCCCGTTTCGTCGTGACGTATTGCGTGGGGACGGGACCGTATCGTCGCAACGCCCTATGCTGGTCGCATGACGACGAACGCCGACGAACCCCGGACGGGGACGCGCCGCCGGGCCCCCGCCGGAGCGGCCGTGCTCCGGGAGGACGTGACGGAAGCCATCCGGGCGGCCGTCTTCGAGGAGCTCGCGGCCGTCGGCTACGCGCGGATGTCCATCGAGGGGATCGCGCGCCGCGCGGGCGTCGGCAAGACGGCCGTGTACCGCCGCTGGCGCTCCAAACTGCACCTGGTGCTCGACGTGGTATCGGCGCTCGCGGTGCAGGGTCTGCCGGTGCCCGACACCGGCACCCTGGAGGGCGACCTGCGCCTGCTGTACGAGTTCACCTCCCGCGCCCTGCGCCACCCCGTGGCCTCGCAGATCATCCCCGATCTCCAGGCGGAGGCGGCCCGCAACCCCGACATCGCCGAGGCGATGCAGAAGGCGCTGCGCGAGGGGCAGGAGGGCGTCGCCAGCAAGATCGTCCTGGCGGCGCAGCGGCGGGGCGAGATCGGCCCGGGCTTCGACGAGGACCTGGCGCTCGACCTGATCTCGGGCCCCCTCTACTGGCGCTCCGTGGTGATCCGCGGCCCCAAGTTGCCGAAGGGATACCTGGACGCCCTGGCCCGAGCCACCGCGCAGGCGCTCAAGGCCCTGTGAGGGACGGCCTGCGATGAGGGGTCGTCCCTAGCCCCGCGCCGCCTCCGGGTGCAGGCGCAGCCAGCCTGCCCAGGCCGAGGTGATCATGTCCTGGACGTCGTGCCTGGCCTTCCAGGCCAGTTCGGTGGCGGCGCGGGCGGCGGAGGCGACGACGCGGGCCGGGTCGCCGGGGCGTCGCGCGGTGACCGTCGGGGGGCGGTCGTGGCCGGTGACGGCGTTGATGCGGTCGATCATCTCGCGCACGGAGACGCCCTCGCCGCGGCCGATGTTGAGGGTGAGGTCGCGGCCCGGCGACGCCGCCAGGGCGCGGGCGGCGGCCACGTGGGCCTCGGCCACGTCCACCACGTGGATGTAGTCGCGGACGCAGGTGCCGTCGGGGGTCGGATAGTCGTCGCCGAAGATGTGCGGCGGCGCGTTCTGCGTGAGCTTCTCGAACACCATCGGGATCAGGTTGTGGACGCCGGTGTCCGCCAGGTGCGGGGTGGCCGCGCCCGCCACGTTGAAGTAGCGCAGGCAGGCGGTGGACAGGCCGGTCGCCCGGCCCGTCGCCCGCACCAGCCACTCCCCGGCCAGCTTGGTCTCGCCGTACGGCGACAGGGGCGCGCAGGGCGTGTCCTCGGTGACCAGCTCCACGTCCGGCATGCCGTAGACCGCGGCGGAGGACGAGAAGACGAAGGAGGGGACACCGGCCGCCGTGACCGCCTCCAGCAGGACACGCAGGCCCTCGACGTTCTCCCGGTAGTAGTGCAGGGGCCGCGCCACCGACTCGCCCACCTGCTTCTTCGCCGCGAGGTGGACGACGCCGGTCACCGTGTGGTCGGCGAGCGCGCGCGCCACGCGCTCGGCGTCCAGGGTGGAGCCCACGACCAGCGGCACGCCCTCCGGCACCCGCGCGGCGTCGCCCGTCGACAGGTCGTCGTAGACCACGGCGCCGCCGCCCGCCTCGGTCATCGCCCGTACGACGTGCGCCCCGATGTAACCGGCGCCGCCGGTGATCAGCCAGGTCATGTGCGGCCGTCCCCTCGTTCCTGCCCTCGTGTGCCGCGTATCAGTGAAGCAGGCACCCGGTGGAGCGGGCCGCACGGCGGAGCGGGCCACGCGGACTTTCCGGCGTACGGGTGCCATCGGACCGTCAATCTCCGTTGACCGCCCGCCCACGGCACACAATCGGCTGCGTGGACAGCGAGGACGGCATGGACGGCGTGGGCAGCAAGGGCGGCGAGGGCACGGAGCGGGCGACGGGCCGGTGGTGGGTGCGGCCGGACGTCGTGGCGGTGGCGGTGCCCACGGCCGTGATGCTCGTCATCGGTCTGTGGGGCCTGGACCGCGGCGGCATGTGGGGCGACGAGGGCGTCACCTTCCTGGTCGGGCAGCGCTCGCTGCCGCAGATCTGGCGGTTCCTGCACGGCATGGACGCGGTGCACGGCCTGTACTACCTGTTCATGCACGCCGTCCTGGCCGTCCGTCCCGACGAGGTCGTGCTGCGTCTGCCGTCCGTGTGCGCGGCGGCCGCGACGGCCGGTCTGGTCGCGGCCCTCGGCGTCCGGCTGGCCCGCCCGCGGGTCGGGCTGTGGGCCGGTCTGCTGTACGCGGCCACCCCGATGGCCGGCCACTACGCGCAGGAGGGACGCTCGTACGCGCTCGTCGCTGCGGGCGTGGCCGCGGCGACGCTGCTGCTGGTGCGGGCGCTGGAGGAGCGGCCGCCGCGGTGGTGGCCGTACGGAATCGTCGTCGCCGTGACCTGTCTGCTGCACGAGTTGGCCGTGCTGGCCCTGTGCGCGCACGCCGTGACGCTGGCGCTGTTGCGGGTGCCGGGGCGGGTGTGGGCCGGCTGGGGGCGCGCGGCCGGCGCGGCGGGGCTGGTTCTGTTACCGCTGGTCTGGGCGTCGCGGCGGCAGTCGGCACAGGTGGCGTGGCTGGTGGTGCCGGGGTGGGAACAGGCCGGGCGGCTGGTGCGGGACTTCGCCGTCGCCCCGCAGGGCCTGGCGTTCTGGGCTGCGGTGCTGCTGATGGCGGCGGGGCTGGGCGCGGGCAGGACGGGAGCGGTCGCGGGTCCGTTGCTGTTGGTGCCGCCGGGCGTCCTGATGGTCCTCTCCCAGGTGCGGCCGCTGTACCACGAGCGGTACGTGCTCTACGCGCTCGCGGGCGCGTCGCTGCTGACGGCCGCCGGCGCGGACCGGTGCGCGCGGGCCATGGAGCGCCCACGACCGCCTCATCCGCGCCCGGCGCAGGCGTCGTACTCGCCGCCTCCGGTGCACACGCCGTACCCGCCGCGTCCGGTGCACGCGCCGTACCCGCCGCCTCGGGGGCACGCGTCGTACCCGCCGCCGCCTCCGGCGTACCCGCCGCGCCCGGTGCGCGGGACGGCGCAGCCGTCGTCCCCGCCTCCGGGCCCGGGCCCGACGTCGGGTACAGGCGCGTCGCCATCGCCCACGCGACCGTCGTCCGCGCGACCGTCGTCCGCGCTACCGGGTACGGGCGCGCCGTCGTCGTCCGCGCAGCCGCGCCCGCCCGCGCCGCGCCCGCCCGCGCCGCGCCCGCCCGCGCCGCGCGGGGCCGCGCGGTCGCGGGGCGCCCTGGCCGGGGTCGTCGCGGTCGCCGTCGTCTTCATGTACCACCTGCCCCTGTACCGGCACGACCGGTCCGCCGCACAGCGTCCCGAGAATCTCGCCGCCGTCGCCGCCCTCGCCGCCCGTGAGATCCGCCCCGGCGACCCGGTGCTGTTCGTGCCGTCGGTCTGGCGGCTGACGGCGCTGGCATACCCGCAGGGTTTCCGCGGGGCCCGCGACATCGCCCTGCTGGAGTCCGGGCCCAGGTCCGGGACGCTGAGCGGACGCGAGACCACGCCCGAGCAACTGCGCCAACGCCTCGCCTCGGCGGACCGCGTCTGGGTGCTCGCCGAGTCGCGTCTGCTGCAGACGCCCGCCGACCCGGGCGACCCGACCGAGCGCGCCAAGCTCGCGCTGGTCGGCGAGCAGTTCGAGCCCCAGGACCAGTACGTCAGCGGCCGCATCACCCTCCGCCTCTACGTGCGCCGCCCCGCCACCACAGCCACGCCGGACACGCCGACAGCCACGCCGGACACGACAGCCACGCCGGGCATGACGCCCACGCCGGGCACGACAGCCACGCCGGGAGCCACCCCGGACATGACAGCCACGCCGGGCGCCACGCCAGGCATGACAGCCACGCCGGGCACGACGCCCACGCCAGGCATGACAGCAACGCCGGGCATGTGAACCGCCGCCGCCGCCACCGCCACCGCCGCCACGGGCGCCGCCGGCGCTACCGGCGTTCCGCCTGCGCCCCCTGCTCGTCCTGCGCCCCCTGCGCCGCGGCCCTGTCCAGCGCGGCGGTGAGCCGGTCCAGGCGGAGGCGCAGGTCGCCGATCTCGTCGAGGTCGAGGCCGGTGGACTCCGCGATCCGGCGCGGCACCTCCAGCGCGCGCTCGCGCAGCGCGGCCCCCTCGTCGGTCAGCCGCACCTCCACCGAGCGCTCGTCGCGGACGCTGCGCTCGCGCCGGACGAGGCCGGCCGCCTCCAGACGCTTGAGCAGCGGGGACAGGGTGCCGGAGTCGAGGCGCAGGTGTTCGCCCAGCCGCTTCACGGGCAGTTCGCCGTGCTCCCACAGCACCATCATCACCAGGTACTGCGGGTAGGTGAGCCCGAGGTCCTTGAGCACCACGCGGTAGACGCCGTTGAAGGCGCGCGAGGCGGCGTGCAGGGAGAAGCAGACCTGCTGGTCGAGGCGGAGCCAGTCGGTGGCGGGAGTGGTGGCCATGCTCCGAGGATAGCCCTCCTCGCCATTCAGTTGCGCACAATTCAATTGCGTGCTCTACTTGTGGTCGTGAGGCGGCCGCAGCGAGGCCGCCGGTACGTGACTCGAGAGGGATGGTCTTCCATGGACGCGCTCTACACCGCCGTCGCCACCGCCACCCACGGCCGCGAAGGCCGTGCCGTCAGCTCCGACGGCAAGATCGACCTCCCGCTGTCGTTCCCGGTGGAGATGGGCGGCAACGGTCAGGGCACCAACCCCGAGCAGCTGTTCGCCGCCGGTTACGCCGCCTGTTTCGGCAGCGCCCTCGGTCTCGTCGGCCGCCAGGCCAAGGTCGACGTCACCGACGCCGCCGTCACCGCCGAGGTCGGCATCGGCAAGCAGGGCGAGGGCTTCGGCCTGAAGGTGACGCTCCGCGTCGAACTGCCCGACGGCCTGGACGAGGAGACCGGCCGCAAGCTGGTCGAGCAGGCCCACCAGGTCTGCCCGTACTCCAACGCCACCCGCGGCAACATCGACGTCGACCTCGTCATCGAGTGACGATCGGCTGACGGCCGCGAGGTGATCGGCTGACGCCGGAGGGGGCGGGCCCTCACCTCCCCGCCCCGACCCGTGCCAGCACCTCCCCGGTCCGCCGGCTCCGCGCCACCACCACCGCCTCCGCGGGCACCGGCCGGCCGCGCGTCAGCAGCAGCCAGCGCACGTGGTAGCGGCGGACCAGGGCGGCCCGCCGGGCGGGGGTCGCGTCGGGGGCGAAGTAGGCGCGGACGTCGGCACTGCGGCGTCCGCGCTCCCGCTCGTCCAGCGCGGGGTCCGGCCAGATCGGCGCGGCGAGGTTCGGGCCGTACCCGGCGATGAGGTGCGAGGCGGTGTAGTCGTCGGTGAGCACCACCTCGCCGCGCCCGATGTACCGCGCCGCCCAGCCGTACGTCGGCCAGCGTGGCGGCTGCTCGAACCCCACGGGGTCCAGCGCGCGCGGCACCACCGCGCCGGCGTGCACGGTGAAGAACCCCACGCACGCCCACACCGCCGCCGTCGCCCCCAGCACCTTCCGCGCCGTCCCCCACGGCCGGGGCGCCGCCAGTTCCACCGCGAGCGCGAACTGCAGCGGCACCAGCGCCGCCCACAACGCCCGCGCGTACGTGTAGTGCCCGCTCACCCAGCCGTACGCCAGCACCAGGCACCCCAGCGCGAACATCAGCACCAGCGGATCACGCGCCGAGTGCCGGGCCCGCCACCACAGCGCGGGCGCCCCGATCAGCGCCAGCCACGAGTTGCCCGCCAGGTGCTCGTACAGCCGCCGGTGCATCCCGTCCATGCCCGTGTCGCCGCTCAGCGACAGCACGTCGTAGTACGGCCACACCAGCGCGAGAGCCAGCGCCGACGCGGCCGCCAGCGCCCACCGGGCCGCGACCGGCGCCCGCCAGTCGCGCTGCCGCGCCGCCACGACCGCCACCGCGCCGGTCGCCGCGGAGACGGCCGTGACCGGATGGATCAGCAGGATCAGGCCGTACAGGGCGCCGATCCCGGCGTAGCCCCACCAGCCGCCGAGGCCGCTCGGACCGACGTAGCGGACCGGCGCCCCCCGCTCGCAGGCGCGCCGGCCGGTCAGCGCCCACGCCCAGAACGTCAGCCCGATCGCGAACGCCGACGGATAGCTGATGTTCGTCGTCATCGACATCAGGCCCAGATAGCCGCTCCACAGGATCCGCTCGGTGCCCCACAGCAGCGTCATCGCGGGCAGCGCCAGCACCGGAGCCCACGGGCGGGGCGTGAGCACCCGCACGAAACGGCCGACCCCGGTCAGCAGCACCGCCAGGTGCAGCGGACCCGCGAGCCGCAGGACCGCCCACCCGGACAGCCCCGTCAGCCGGGCGAACACGCCCTGCGCGACGGCGTACGGGCCGTAGTACGGGCTGCCCGTGCCCGGCAGGTCCGCCATCGAGTGGGCGGGGTGCAGCAGGTCGGCCCGCAGCCGCTCGACGACCGCCGCGTGCTGGCCGGCGTCGCAGCACAGCGGGATCCGCCAGAACGCCAGCGTCATCACCAGCCAGAACAGGCCGCCGAAGACCTGGTACGGGCTCGGCCGCCGGAGCCGGCCGACGGGCAGCGCCGTCGCGCCGCGCAGGGTCCGCCGGACGAGGACGCCGGCGCTCACAGGGCGGCCGGCCGGGCGAAGGTCTTGGGCATGGGCCGTATGTTTCCCGCCGGAAGCGACACCGTGGCCGTCCGTCACCTCAACGGGTGAGACGGTGTGTCGGGACCTCCCGGTCGCCTCCGGTGGCTGGGGCGGGGGCGGGGGCGGGGACGACGGGGGACGGCTCCGCGCCGGGCATCGGCTCGCCCAGCATCAGCGTCCGCACCACCCGCTCGGCGGCCCGGCCGTCGTCGAACTCGCAGAACCGCTCCCGGAACGCCGCCCGCAGCTTCGCCGACTCCTCGTCCCGCCAGCCGCCCGACGCCAGCAGCCACGCCAGCTCCCGGTAGGAGCGCGACACATGGCCCGGCGGCTCGGCCGTGACATCGAAGTAGACGCCCCGGCTCGCCGTGTACGCGCCCCAGTCGTCGGCGTGCACCACGATCGGCCGGTCCAGGTTGGCGTAGTCGAACATCAGCGCGGAGTAGTCGGTGACCAGCACGTCGGAGGCGAGCATCACGTCCTCGACGTGCGGCTCGTCCGTCGCGTCCACCACCACCCCCCGCCGGTGCAGGTCGGCCAGGCCCAGGCCGCGCGCGATGCCCGCGGCGAGCGAGGGGTGCAGCCGCACCACCAGGGTGTGGCCGGGGCCCAGATCGGCGGCGAACCGGGCCAGGTCGATCCGGTCCACATGGCCGCCGCGCCGGTACTCCCGCCGGGTCGGCGCGTACAGCACGACCGTGTCGCCGTCGGGGATGCCGAGCCGCGCGCGGACCGCACGGCCGCGTTCCGGATCGGGGGAGACCAGGACGTCGTTGCGCGGGCTGCCGGTGCGCAGCGAGGTGAAGTGACAGGGGTAGGCCCGCTCCCACGCCAGCTCGGAGTGGCGGTTGGCGACCAGGCTGTAGTCCCAGCGGTCGGCGCGGCGCAGCATCTGCGGCACGCTGAAACCGTGCCGGGCGCCGGGCTTGTCCAGCAGGTCGGCGCCCATGAACTTCAGCGGAGTGCCCTGGTGGGTGTGGACGTGGACGCTGCCGGGCCGCTTGACCAGGCTGCCCGGCCAGTTGACGTTGTTCACCCAGTAGGTGGCCCGCGCCATGACCGCGTGGTAGCGAGCCGAGCCCGGCGTCACGTACTCGATGCCCGGCGGCAGCGTCTCCACCGCGTCCTCCCGCACCACCCACACCCCGCGGATGTGCGGGGCCAGCTCGCGGGCCTTGGCGTGGATCGCCGCCGGGTCGCCGGACACCCCCCGGTGGTGGTCGGAGGAGTAGACGGCCAGGTGCGGATCGAGGGGCAGCCGCGACCCGGCCCGGTACAGGACCCGCCGGGAGCGCGCCGAGACGGTCCGCGCCGTGCGCCCCGCCGCCTTCCCGGCGAGGGCGCGCGCCCCGCGCACGCCCCGCAGCGCCGCGTACGCCGGGTAGGGCGAGGACGCCAGCAGCCGCATCTCGGTGCCGCGCGGGCCGTCCGGCGGGGTGAAGCCCGCCGGGAGGTGCCGGCGGTGGAAGGAACGGATCTCGCGGTGGAAGGCGGCCCGGTGACCGGGCGTCACCCGGTCCTCGCGGGCCAGCACGTACAGCATGTGGTCCAGCGCCCGCTCGAACAGCAGTGGCCACGCCCAGGCCAGGTCCGCGCGCTCCTCCAGGAACGCGAACAGGCCCTCGTACTGGGCGAAGATGTCGAAGTGGCGGCGCCCCGGCGTCTTGGTGATCGCCCCCTGCCGGCGCTGCCGGTACTCGACGCCGATCCGGTTCAGGCAGGCGATGCGCTCCGCGAGGACCATCGACCGGTAGGTGACCGGCGCGTCCTCGTAGAGGCCGGGCGCGTACCGCAGCCCGTGCCCCTGGAAGAACGCGCGCCGGTAGGCCTTGTTCCAGGCCACCAGGAACAGGTGCACGTACTCGGGGCTGTCGCGCAGGCTGAAGGTGTCCGGGCCCGCAGCCTGGAGCAGGGCGGCGGAGTCGCTGCGCCCGCCGCGCCCCCACCAGTGCGTGCGGACGTGGTCGAAGACCAGGATGTCGGGGTCGCCGGCCGACTCCAGCCGGCCGGCGACGGCGGCCAGCAGGCCCGGCGTGTAGGCGTCGTCGCTGTCGAGGAAGAGGACGTAGTCGCCGCCCGCCCGCTCCAGGCCGGCGTTGCGGGCCCGGCCGAGACCGACGTTCTCCGGCAGGTGCAGCACCCGCACCCGAGGGTCGCGCGCGGCGTACTCGTCGAGGATCGCGCCGCAGCCGTCGGGCGAGCGGTCGTCGACGGCGACCACCTCGAAGTCGCCGTACGACTGCCCGAGCACCGAGTCGAGGCACTCGCGCAGGTAGCCCTGCACCTTGTAGACGGGGACGATGATGCTGAAGCGGGGCACGGCTGACGTCAGCTCCTTACGAGGGGGGAGGCGGCCGGGGCCGGGACGCGCTCCGCGAGCGGGAGAACGGGCGGGATCGACTCGGGCGGCTCGCCGAGCAGCACCCGGCGCACGACCCGTTCGGCGGCGCGCCCGTCGTCGAACTGGCAGAACCGCTCCCGGAAGGCGGCCCGCGCCGCGGCGGCCTCCGGCCCCGCCCAGGAACCGTCGGCGAAGACCCGCGCCAGCTCGTCGGGCGTACGGGCCACCGCGCCCGGCGGGGTCTCCATCAGGTCGAAGTAGACGCCGCGGGTCTCCCGGTAGACGTCCCAGTCGTCCGCGTACACCACGATCGGCCGGTCCAGGTTGGCGTAGTCGAACATGATCGACGAGTAGTCGGTGATCAGCGCGTCGGCGGCCAGGCACACGTCCTCGGAGGAGCGGTGCGAGGACACGTCGATGATGCGGCTGATGCGGCCTTCCCTGCCGCCCCGGCCGGTGTCCGGACTGCCGCCGCGGTCGTAGAAGTAGTGGGCGCGCAGCAGCACGACGACGTTCTCGCCGGCCGCCTCGCAGAACGCCTCCAGGTCCAGGCCGGTCTCGAAGCCGGTGCGGTAGTCGCGGTGGGTGGGCGCGTACAGGACGGCCGTGCTGCCCTCCGGCACGCCCAGCTCCCGGCGCACCCGCGCCACGTCGTCCGCCGTCGCCGTCAGGTAGACGTCGTTGCGCGGATAGCCGTACTCCAGGGTCTCGTGCGCGCCGGGGAAGGCCCGCTCCCACATCTCGGTGGAGTGGCGGTTGGAGGTGAGGTTGTAGTCCCAGCGGTCCACGCGGGCCAGCAGCCTGGCGAAGCTGCCGGTCGCCGCCGCGACCACGGGGTACGCCACCTGGTCGACGCCCATCTTCTTCAGCGGGGTGCCGTGCTGGGTCTGCACGTGCACGCTGCCGGGCCGTTTGACGACGGCGTCCGCGAAGTTGGCGTTGTTGACCAGGTAGGTGGCGCGGGCCAGCACGTCCCAGTAGCGGCGGCTGCCGATCACCGCGTACTCGACGTCCGCCGGCATGGTGTGCGCCTGGTCCGGCTCCACCACCCACACCCCGCGGATGTGCGGGGCCAGTTGGCGCGCCTTGGCGTGGATCGCCGCCGGGCTGCAGGCGTAACCGCGGCCCCAGTAGGCGCAGTACACCGCGAGGTGGGGATCCAGCGGGCGGCGCAGGGCGCGCGCGTAGCGCAGCCGGGTGCGCAGCCCCTTCGGGCGTGGCAGGCGCTCCCGCGCCCCGGCCGCCGCCCGGTTGACGGAGCGCAGGGTGCGGAAGGCCGTGTACGCCCCGGCCGCCAGCAGTCGGTGCTGCACGCCGACGCTGCCGCCCGGCGGGCGGAAACCGGCCGGGCGGTGGCGCCGGTAGAGCCTGCTCGCCCGCCGGAAGAAGGCCCGGCGCCTGGCCGGCAGCCGCCGGGGATGCGCGGCGGTCTTCAGGATCACGGCGAAGAGCTGCGCGAACAGCGGCCCCGACCGCTCGGCGGGAAGCCCCAGTTCGGCGGCGCGGGTGAGCACCAGGTCGGCCTGGTCGAGCAGTTCGAAGTGGTGCTCGCCCGGCAGGGACGTCCGGCTGCCCTGCCGCCGCACCAGGTGCCGTACCACGACCCGGCGCAGCACTGCGGCCCGCTCGGCGTGCAGCGCGACCAGCCCGCCGAAACCGACGTCGGTGAAGTGGCCGCCGGGGAAGAGCAGTTCGTGCTCCAGGAGGAAGGCGCGGCGGTGGGCGGCGCTCCACGCCGGCAGCTGCACCCCGGTCAGCCGCGGCACCTGGCCGGGAGCGAAGGCGCCGTCCGGGACCGTCCGCGGCCACAGCGGCGCGGCCGGGTTGGTCGGCTCGCCCTCCCACCAGGGGGCCCGCTCGTGCTCGAAGTACAGCACGTCGACGTCGCCGGTGTCGGCCAGGCGGGCGTCGAGCGCCGTCAGCGCGCCCGGCACGAAGGTGTCGTCGCCGTCGAGGAACAGCACGTACGCGCCGGTCGCCGCCCGCATCCCGGTGTTGCGCGCCCCGGCCAGGCCGGCCGACGGGGGCGAGTGCACCGGGACCACCCGGGGGTCCCGCTCGGCGTACCGGGCGGCGACGTCCGCCGCGGGCGAGCCGGGGGCGTCGCAGACCGGGATCAGCTCGACGTCGCCGAAGGACTGCGCGAGGACCGAGTCCAGCGCCTGGGACAGCCGGCCCGCCACACCGTGGGACGGGACGATGATGCTGAAGCGGGGCATTCTGATCTTCCTGTCGATGTTCTGCACGGGCTCGGGCGCCTCAGGCGGCGCGGCCTCGCCCCGGACGCCCGGCGGGACGCCGGCTGTACGGCCTGCTCGGGGTGGGCCGCGACGGACTGGAGGGCATGCGAACTTCCCGGAGTGACAACGGCGTTCAGTGGCTGTCGGTGACGGTCAGCGGGCCGGCCGGTTGCGGCACCGTGGTCTGCGGGACGCGCGCGGGGGCCGCCGCCGACGGCACCGGGCGGCGCTCGGCGAGCGGCACGACCGGCGGCAGGTCCGCCCCGCGCTCACCCAGCACCACGTGCCGGACCACGCGTTCGGCGGCGCGCCCGTCGTCGTACGGGCAGAAGCGCTCCCGGAACTCCGCGCGCAGCCGCGCCGAGCGGGCGTCGTGCCAGCGTCCGGCCGCGAAGACCTCGATCAGCTCGTCCTCGCCGCGGACGACCGGGCCCGGCGGGGTGTCACGCAGGTCGAAGTAGGCGCCGCTGGACGCCTCGAACGCCTCCCAGTCCGCGGCGTGGATCACGATCGGCCGGTCCAGCCCAGCGTAGTCGAACATGATCGACGAGTAGTCGGTGACCAGGGCGTCCGAGGCGAGGCAGACGTCCTCGACGCTCGGGTGCCCGGTGACGTCGATGATCCGCGCGCCCCGCGGCAGCGGGCCGGTGTGCCCGGGGTGGGCGCGCAGCAGGACCACGAACCGCGGCCCGAGCCGGCGCGCGACGCGCTCCACGTCCAGGGCCGGTCGCTGGGTGCGCCGGTGGTCGCGGCAGGTGGGCGCGTACAGGACCGCCACCGCGTCCGCGGGGACGCCGAACAGCTCGCGCAGCCGCGCCACGTCCGCCGGGGTCGCGCGCTGGAAGACGTCGTTGCGCGGGGCGCCGTACTCCAGCGTGGTGTAGGCGCCCGGGAAGACGCGTTCGAAGGTCAGGGTGGAGTGGCGGTTGGCGGACAGCAGGTAGTCCCAGGTGTCGACGCCGCGCAGCAGGGCGGCGAAGTCGGTGTCGCGGGCGGCGGCCGGGCGCTCCTGGAGGTCGAGGCCCCGGTGCCTGAGCGGGGTGCCGTGCCGGGCCTGCACCACGATCTGACCGGGGCGTTTGACCAGGTGCCGGTCGAGGTCGGCGCCGTCGACGAGGTACTTGGAGCGGGCGAGCGCCGTGAAGTACCCGGCCGTGTCCGGGCTGACCCGCGGGGCGGCCCCGGGGACGGGGTGCCGGTGTCCGGGGCGGGCGACCCAGGTCGTGCGGATGTGCGGAGCCAGGGCGCGGAACGCCTCCTCCAGCGCCTCCGGGTCGCAGCCGTGGCCGCGGCCGGCGGAGGTGGAGAAGACGGCGCGGTCGGCGCGCAGGGGCAGGCACCGCTGGAAGCGGTAGTGCAGCCGGAGGCCGGCCGCTCGCACCGCCCTGAGCAGGCGCGCGGCGAGCTTGCCGGTCCTGCGGTGCGCCGCCGACGCCAGCCGCAGGGCGCGGTACGTGCGGTGCAGGCCCCAGCGGACCAGGGCGTGCCGCAGCGGAACGCGGCCGCCGGGGCTGCCGGGGCTGCCGGGGCCGCCGGGGCCGACGGGAACCCGGTAACGGCGGTAGTACGCGCGGGCCTTGCGCAGGAACTCGGCGCGGGCCTCGCGCGGCAGCCGGTCGCGCCGGGAGAACACCACGATCAGATGGTCGACCATGCGGCGGAACAACACCGGCCGCCAGCGGGCCAGTTCGGGGTGGTGCTCGACGTAGGCGAAGACGCGGTCGTACTGCTCGAAGACGTCGAAGTGCCGGCGGCTGGTGGTGGTGAGGATGTTGCCCCGGCGGCGCTGCCGGTAGTGGACGCACACCCGGTCCAGGGTGGCGAGCGACCCGGCCGCCATCAGCGCCGGGAACGTCCACGGGGTGTCCTCGTAGTAGCCGGGTGGGAAGGCGAGCCCCTCGCGCTCGACGAACTCCCGCTTGTACGCCTTGTTCCAGGCCACCATCAGCAGGCGCAGCAGGCCCGGCCGGTCCGCCAGCCGGAAGGGCGCCGGGCCCTGCTCGGTGAGCTGGGCGGCGGCCTGGTTGCGGACCGTCTCGCCCGTCCAGAAGGTGCGCGCGTAGTCGTAGACCAGCACATCCGGGTCGCCGGTCTCCGCCAGCCGGTCGGCGATCGCCCGCAGCGCGTCCGGGGCGAGGGTGTCGTCGCCGTCCAGGAACACCACGTAGTCGCCGGCCGCCCGCGCCAGACCGGCGTTGCGGGCGGGGCCGAGGCCCCCGTTCTCGGCCAGGTGCACGGGGCGCACGCGCGGGTCGCGCCGCGCGAACTCGTCGATGATCTCGCCGCAGGCGTCCGGCGAGCGGTCGTCCACCGCGATCACCTCGAGATCGGAGTACGACTGGGTCAGCACCGATTCCAGGCATGCGTGCAGATACGCCTGAACCTCGTACGCGGGGACGATGACACTGAACCTGGGCAAGGCACATCCAAGTTGGCTCGGCGCGGGGGGTCCTGCCCAGGAACGGCCAATGGAGTGACCTGGTTACGGTTTGTACGGCATACGGGGGATACCGGGTGAACGAGAGGGGGCGGGGCCGTGACGCCCCGCCCCCTCGGGCGTTGTTCACACAGTCACTTGACGGCGCCGGCCATCACGCCGGACACGAACTGCCGCTGGAACGCGAAGAACACGGCCAGCGGGATCACCATCGAGATGAACGCGCCGGGCGCCAGCACGTCGACGTTGTTGCCGAACTGCCGCACCTGCGTCTGCAGGGCCACCGTGATGGGCTGGGTGCCCGCCTTGGTGAACACCAGGGCGACCAGCATGTCGTTCCACACCCACAGGAACTGGAAGATGCCCAGGCTCGCGATCGCGGGCCCGCCGAGCGGCATCACCACGCGGGCGAACAGGCGCAGTTCGCCGGCCCCGTCGAGCCGGGCGGCCTCCAGCAGCTCCCGCGGGATCTCCGCGAAGAAGTTCCGCAGCAGGAACACCGCGAAGGGCAGCCCGAAGCCCACATGGAACAGGATCACCCCGAAGATCGTCCCGAACAGGCCGATGTTGCCGAAGAGTTCGGCGATCGGGATGAGCGCCACCTGCACCGGCACCACCAGCAGGCCGACCACGCCCAGGAACCACCAGTCGCGGCCCGGGAACTCCATCCACGCGAAGGCGTAACCCGCGAGGGCGCCGATGACGACGACCAGGACCGTCGCCGGAACCGTGATCAGGACCGTGTTCCACAGGGAGTTGGTGATGTCGCTGTTTTCGAGCAGCTTCTGGTAGCTGTCGAAGGTGATCCGCGAGGGCTCGCTGAAGACGTTCCACCAGCCGTTCGCCGCCATGTCCTCGGGGGAGCGCAGCGACGACAGCAGCAGGCCGATCGTCGGCACCAGCCAGAACAGGGCCACGACCAGGAGGAAGGCGCGCAGCACGCCGCCGCTGACCGCGCCCGCGAGCCGTGTGCCGAGCGACTCGCGCGCCTTGACGGGCCGGACGGGCGCGACGGGCGCCGCCTCGGGGAGACTTCCGGCTTCCGCGGTCATCGCCGCACCTCCCGCCGCAGCCTGCGGACGTTGAACAGCATCACCGGGATGACCAGCAGCAGCAGGAACACCGAGATCGCGCTGGCGATGCCGGGCTGGTCCTCGGAGAAGCCCTTGCGGTACAGCTCCAGGGCCAGCACGTCGGCGTCGTCCTGGGAGCTGTTCGGGGCGATGATGAAGACCAGGTCGAAGATCTTCAGGACGTTGATCATCAGGGTGACGACGACGACCGCGAGGACCGGCGCCAGCAGCGGCACGGTGATCCTGCGGAACACCTGCCACTCGCCCGCGCCGTCGACGCGGGCCGCCTCCAGCAGCTCCCGCGGGATGCCCGCGAGCCCGGCCGCGATCAGGACCATCGCGAAGCCCGCCCACATCCACACGTAACTGCCGATGATCGCCGGTGTGACCAGCGACGGGCCGAGCCAGTCGAGGCCGTTGTACGGCTCCCTGAAGTTGGACGCGGGCAGCCGCAGGCGCGCCCCGTCGGCCTTCGCGGGCAGCGTGAAGGTGCCGTCGTCCGCGGCCTTCGCCGTCGCCACCACCTTGCCGTCCTTGACGGCCTCGATCCTCATGCCGGGGTAGCCCAGCTCGGAGGCGTCGACGGCGCCGAGCTTGCCGACGCCCTTGCCGCGGGTGAAGTCCTGCCAGGTCGTGCCGGTGATCTTCCCCGGGTCGGGCTTGGCCTGTACGGCGTGCTTCGCGCTGCCGGGCATCTGGTCGGGGGCGACACCGACCAGCGGGAGGGCGACGGACTCCCCGGTGCGGACGGCCGCCTTGGTGACGAATCCGCCGCCCTGCGCCGTCAGCGGTGACTCGCGGCCCGGGTGCGCCTTCGGGAACGCGGAGGACTCGGCGAAGGTGTCGTGCACCCCGACCCACACCGCGTTCGCCACGCCCTTGTCGGGGTCCTGGTCGTAGACCAGGCGGAAGATGATGCCGGCCGCCAGCATCGAGATCGCCATCGGCATGAAGACGACCAGCTTGAACGCCGTTCCCCAGCGCACCCGTTCGGTGAGCACCGCGAAGATCAGGCCGAGCGCGGTCGCCACGGTGGGCGCGAACACCACCCAGACGATGTTGTTCTTCAGGGCGGTGCGGATGCCGTCGTCGGTGAACAGGGCCCGGTAGTTGTCGAATCCGGCGAAGCCGTCGCCGGAGGCGTTGTAGAAGCTGCGGACGACCGAGTACCCGATCGGGTAGACCACGAGCGCGCCGAGCAGCACCAGGGCGGGCAGCAGGAAGAGCGCTGCCACCGTCCTGCGGGTGCCGGTCACACTCTTGCGCGGACGGGGAGCGGAGGGTCTCGCCCCGTTCTTGGCGACACCCTCCGCGGCGGCCGACGTCATCGCCGGCTCCACCCCACTGTGACGTGTCCGGTCATCGCCCGGTCAGCCCCCGTACGCCTTCGCCGCGTCCGCCTCGAGCTTCGCCTGCGCGCCCGCCACGTCCTTCGGGTTCTTCAGGAAGTCCTGGAGGTCCTTCCACTCGCCCTTGCCGGGCGTGCCGCCGAAGGACTGCGGGGCCTGGTCGGACATGTCGAACCGGAAGTCGTCGCCGGCCGCGACGAGCGACTTGGCGATCTTCTGCTGGACCGGGTTCGGGTACGCCGAGTTCGGCACGTTCTTGTTCGGCGAGAGGTAGCCGCCCAGCTTGGCCTGGATGGTCGCCGCGTCGGGCGAGGCCAGGAAGGTGACCAGGGCCTGCGCGGCCTTGGAGTCCTTCAGGATCACGGCCGCGTCACCGCCGGAGACCACCGGCGGGCTGTCACCGACCGCCGGGAACGGGAACACCTTCGCGTCGGTGCCCACCTTCGCCTTGGTCTCCTGGATGTTGACCTGCACGAAGTCGCCCTCGTAGACCATGGACGCCTTGGGCTGGGAGCCGCCGGTGAAGGTCTGTGTGACGGAGGCGGGAAACTCCGTCTGCAGGGCGCCGGAGCCGCCGCCCGCCACGTAGTCCTTCTTGCCCCAGATCTGGGCGAGCGTGGTCAGGGCCTCCTTCACGGAGGGGTCCGTCCACTTGATCTTGTGCTGGGCGAGCTGGTCGTACTTCTCCGGGCCCGCCTGGGAGAGGTAGACGTTCTCGAACCAGTCGGTCAGCGGCCAGCCGTCCGCGCCGGCGACGGAGAACGGCGTCACACCGGAGTCGTAGACCGTCTGGGCGGTGCTCAGCAGGTCCTTCCACGTCTTCGGCTCGGAGGCGCCCGCGTTCTCGAAGACCTTGGCGTTGTACCAGATCAGCGACTTGTTGGCGGCCTTGTAGTAGGCGCCGTACTGCTTGCCGTCGACCTTGCCGATGTCCTGCCAGCCCTGGGCGTAGTTCTTCTTCAGCTCCGCCACGGCCTCGGCGCCGAGGGGCTTGGCCCAGCCCTTGTCGACGGCCTGCTTGATGGCGCCCGGCTGCGGCAGCAGCGCGACGTCCGGCGGCTGCCCGCCCGCGATCTTCGAGCCGAGGAAGTTGATGATCGGGTCCTGGGCGGGCACGAAGGTGACCTTGGCGCCCGTGCGCTTCTCGAATTCGGCCAGGACCTTCTTGAAGTTCTTCTGCTCGCCGCCGGTCCAGACGGCGGCGACCTCCAGGCTCGCGCCGTTCAGCTTCGGGAGGGTGACGGTGGAGCCCGTCTCCTTGCCGCCGCCTGTGTCGTCCTTGCTCTTGTCGTTGTCGTCGCCGCCGCAGGCGGTGAGCGACAGGGTGAGCGCCCCTAAGAGGAGCGCGGCGGCCGTCCTCGCGGCCCTGCGGTTCTTGCTCGTGCTGTGCATTCACTGCCCCGTTCTTCGATCTTCGTCGAACGACCGAGCGCTGTCCCGTCCGTCTGGTCTACGCCCGTGCGCAGGGGTCGGCAAGAGCGCCTCCCGTGTCAAGCGGCGATTCGTGACCGCGTCGTGACCGAGTGTGCGGACGGGCCTGCACACGGGAGCACGGACGGGGACGAGGAGCGCCGCTGTCACCCGCCGGGCGGCGGACAGGTACCGCCGAACGGCGGTACCCGGGCGGACGGCGGATGCACAGATCATGGGCCGCACGAGCCGCCGCGCATCCACGCTCTGCGCTCCGCGTGAGGAGAAGCCCATGACGTCCGTACCACCGCCCTTCGACCCCGAACTCGACGCCGCCCTGGAACTCGTCCGGGAGGTGATCCAGCCGGGGCTGGCCCCCGAGGACATCGAAGCCGTCCGCCAAGGGCCGGCGATAGTCCCGCTCGCCGACCTGGACCTGACCGTGGGCGGGGCTTTCGAGGTGGAGGACCGGACGGTGCCGGGGCCCGACAACTCCCCCGAGATCTCGCTGCTGATCTGTCGGCCCACGTCACCGGCTCCGGACCGCCCGCGTCCGGTCGTCTACTACGTGCACGGCGGCGGCATGGTTTTCGGCAACAACCGCGTCGGTGTGGACGTGGCCCTGGACTGGGCGCGGGAACTGGACATGGTCGTGGTGTCCGTGGAGTACCGACTGGCTCCCGAACACCCGCATCCGGCGCCCGTCGAGGACGTGTACGCCGGCCTGCTGTGGACGGCGGAGCACGCGGGGGAACTGGGCGCGGACCCCGAGCGGATCGTGGTCGCCGGGGCCAGTGCGGGCGGCGGCCTCAGCGCCGCGCTCGCCCTGCTGTCGCGTGACCGGAAGGGACCGCAGCTGCTCGGCCAACTGCTGATGTGCCCGATGCTGGACGACCGCAACGACACCTTCTCCAGCCACCAGATGGCCGGCCTCGGCGTCTGGGACCGCACGGCCAACGAGACCGGGTGGACGGCCCTGCTCGGCGAGCGGCGCGGCGGCCCGGCCGTCTCCCCCTACGCGGCGCCCGCCCGTGCCGAGGACCTGTCCGGGCTGCCGCCGGCCTTTTTCGACGTGGGTTCCGCCGAGACGTTCCGGGACGAGGCCGTGGCCTACGCCTCCCGGATCTGGCGGGCCGGCGGGGTCGCGGAACTGCACGTCTGGCCGGGCGGTTTCCACGGCTTCGACGCCATCGCGCCGCAGGCCGCACTGTCCAGGTCGGCCCGGGCGGCCCACCGGGACTGGCTGCGCAGGCTGCTCGCGGAGTAGTGCCCGGCCGGGCCACCGCCCCGGACCACCACTGTCTCAGCGGCATTCGAACCCCCACGGAGCTCGCGGAGCCGTCGCCGACGGCGGAACCGCAGCGGAGGCCGTACACCCCTCTCCTTGCCGGTGCTGGAGTGGCGCATCATGGCGGTATGAAAGAGCTGGCCGGACGCCTGACCGCGCTGGACCCGGACGCCGGTGCCGCCGTGCGGGTCATCGCCTACTTCGACCGGCTGGCAGAGTCGCGGGCCGGGGTGGAGGCGCTCGTGCGCGGCGCCGCGGTGCTCGCCGGGGTGCCCGCGCGGCTCGTCGACGCCGACCGGCGGGTACGGGTCCGGGTGGAGCCCGACGGCACGCGCCGGGACACGGAGCTGCCGCCGGATCCTGACTGGCCGTCCACCGCGCTCACACCCGACGGCGTTCCCGCGCTGTGGCTGGAACGCGCCGGTGCTGCCCCCAGCGTCGTGGACGCCGTGATCCTGGAACGGGCAGCCGGCGCAGTACGCGTCGTGCTCGACCGTACCCGCGGACGGGCGCCGCTCGACGATCCCGCGCTGGTCGAGACCCTCCTGGACGCCACGGCCGCCGAACCGGCCCGGCTGCACGCAGCCCGCCGCCTCGGCCTCGGTTCCGCGGCCTCGGCCCGTGCTCTGGCCACGCCCGGGGGCCGGCCTCGGGTGCTGTCCGCGTCCGCGGACGCGGACGCGATTCCGGCCGGCCGGGTGGGGATCGGACCCGCCGTGCCCGTCCCGGACCTGCCCCGCTCATGGGCGGCGGCCCGCACCGCGCTGCGCTTCACCGCGGACGGCACCGCGCAGGACCCGGGCTCCCGCGTCGTGTACGCCGACGAGCTCGGTGGCCTCGCACTGCTGGCCGCCCTCGTGGTGCCAGGGGCTGAACCACCGCCGGACGTCTACGCGCTCGAGGCGGCCGCCGGCGACGCTCCGTGGCTGCTCACCACCCTGCACGCGGTCGCCGTCACCGGGAGTCTGCGGGCGGCGGCGGCCGAGGCGAACGTCCACCACTCAACCCTCCAGGACCGGCTGGCCCACGCCGAGCACCTGCTGGGTTGGCCGGTGCGCACGCCCCAGGGCCGACTGCGGCTGCACCTGGCGCTGACGATGCGGCGGCTGGCACGGCCGTAGCGGCGCATCTCGGGTAAGGGGAGCGCATCGAGGCGATCGGCGCCGCCCCTGACCCTGCACCGGCCGTCGGCCCCAGCGCCATGGCAGGGCCCGACCGGCCGGGCACGGGGCGGATCGACGGCCGGAGCCGTGGGCGCGCCCGGCGGGTCCGGCGGGCGTGGCGAGCCGGACGGATGCCGGACGGATGCCGGTCGGGTGTCGGTCGGGTGTCGGACGGGGTGCGGGTGGTCGGCCGGGGCTACAGCAGTGACGGGACGTGCGCCGCCGACACCTCTCGTGCGGCTCTCTCCAGCGCGCTGGCGAGCAGGGCGAGGTCAGTCGGGCCGTTGCCCAGTTCCCGTACGGGGCGGCGGGCGGGCGGGTCGCCCATGCGCTGCCACTCCAGGGGGACGACCGTCGGGCGCAGCGTCGCCGTCCGGGGTATGCGGCCCGTGACCCGGCCGCCCTGGAAGGCCGTGGCCCGTCCGTCCGCCCAGGTCAGGTGGCCCCGGCCGGGAGCCGGCTGGTCCGGTCCGGCGCCGGGCGCGTCCAGCGTCACGCGCAGGCCGGCCCGGCGGGCCGGTTCGGTCTCCGCGGTACGGCCGCCCGGCCCGGCCGCCGCCACCAGGTGCACGCCGAGCCGCTCGCCCTCCCGGGCCACCGCCTCCAGCGCCCGCATCACCGAACCGGCCGCGGGCCGGCCGGGTGATCCCAGCGCGGGGGAGACGAGGGCGTCCAGGTCGTCGACGACCACGACCAGCCGGGGCAGCGGTGGCGGCGCGTCCTCCGCCCGCCGGCGGGCGGCTGCCGGGCGCAGCCGCAGGGTCGAGCTGGGCGGGGTGTCCAGGTCGGCGGCCCCGGCCCCGGCCCCCGCCGGACCGGTGGCCCGGCCTCCGGCCGCCACGGCCGCCGCGCCAGATGCCACCGCGGCGGTGCCGGCGGTGGTGCCGGGCGCGGCGGCGGGTGCGGTGCGGGCCGTCGCCGCGCGCTGGGGGACGATCCGGCCCGCCGCCGCCCGTCCGGCGTGCCACTCGTCGAAGTCGCAGCGGCCCAGCAGTTCGGCCCGCCGCTTCAGCTCGGCGCTCAGGGACTGCGCGAACTCCCGCATCCGCACGGGGTCGTTGGCGGTGAGGTGGGTGGTGACGTGCGGGACGTCGGTGCACACGCGCAGGCCCTCGCCGGGCCCGCCGGGCGCGCCCGTGCCGTCCCGGCCGTCGATCAGGACGATGGCCAGCCGGTCGGGGCGTTCGGCGGCGGCGAGCGAGGCGACCACGGCCCGCAGCAGTTCGGTGCGTCCGCTGCCCGCCGGTCCCTCGATGAGCAGGTGCTGCCCGTCCGCCGCGAGGTCCGCGCTGACCGGCCCGCGCGGACCGGCGCCGAGCACGGCCCACGCCCGCCCGCCGAGCGAATCCGCGTCGTCCGCCGCGTCCGCCCAGCGCGCCATCAGCGACGCCGGGGTGGCCCGGGCCAGCCCCAGCTCGTCCAGCAGCCGTGCCGCCTGGGGCAGCGGCACGGACACGCGGGTGTGCCGCTCGGCCGGGGAACCGTCCAGGCGCAACGGCGCGAGCGCCCGCGCGAACCGCTCGGCCCACGCGAGCGACACGGCGTCCACGGCGGCCGTCGTGCCGGGGCCCACGGGGCCGGCGTGCGCCGGGGCGGGCGCGGCGGAGCGGCCGGGGGCGGTGGGGCGGTCGCCGGGGGCCGGAGCGGTCCGGGCCACGCGCATCAGACGCAGCGCCGTGGCCACGTCGCCGCTGAGCAGCGCGACGGCGCCGCAGTCCCGGAACACCGGGGCCACCGCGCACGCCGCCTCGTAGGTCTCGGTGACCGGCGAGGCCGTCGGCGCGGACTCCGTCTCGGCGAGGCACACGACGTGTATCCCGGCCGCCGGTCCCGCCAGCGCCAGCCGCGTCACCGCCTCGCGCACGGCGGTGGATCCGGGGTCGCCGTCTACGACCACCACGGTGTACGGGCCGGTGAAGCGGTCCGCCGGGTCCTCGTCGTCGTCCCGGGCCCAGGACGGGCGCCGGGAGGCTGCGGCGAGACCGGGGGCCGGGGCGGCCGGCCGGGCTCCGGGACGGGCGTCCGCCGACCGGTCCTCCAGGCGCCGGATCAGCTCGTCGGTGCGCGCCGAGGCCTGGTCGTGGTCGTAGGCGAGCAGGAGACGGCAGTCCTGGCCGTGTGCGGGGCGCACATGGGGGAGCCAGCCGAGCCAGGACCACTCCGCGGCGCGCTCCTGCACGGGGCGGGAGCGGTCCGCGCTGATCAGGACGATCTCCAGCAGTTCGGGGGAGTGCAGCGCGGCGAGCTGGGCCACCACCGCGCGGGCCAGCCCGGACAGGCGCGCGCGGGGGCCGGCCAGTCCCAGGGCGCCGGCCTCGCGCAGGTTCGCGGTCACCGGCACGGCGGGCAGCAGGCCGGAGCCGTCCGGCGCCGCCCGGTCGGCCGTGCCGAGCCGGACGGTGAGCGTCTCCGGGTGTCCCGGCCCGCGCTCCCACAGCCGGGGGCCCGGACCGAGCGCCGTCAGCAGCAGCGCCGCCGGGTCCGGCCAGGTCTCCGGCAGCCGGGAACCGCCGGCGGGCGGGGGCGCCGCCGCGCCGGGGGCGTCCTGGGCGCCGTACGCCTCGCCGGCGGCCGCGTCCTGCTCGCCGCGGCCGCCGGCCAGCCGCCGGGCCCAGGCCGTGAGTCCGCCGCGCCTGCGCGCGCCCTGGGCGGCCGTGCCGCCACGCGCGCGCCCGCCGTCGTCCACCGGGCTCTGGTCCGCCGAGCCGTGGTCCACCGCGCCGTAGTCCATCGGGGCGTGGTCCGCCGGGCCGCGATGCGCCGCGTCGTGGGCGGCCGGTGCGCCCGGGTGCCGGGCGACCGCGCCGGGATGGCCGCCGTGGGTGTCCCCGGCCGTCCCGGCCATGTAGTGGGTCGGCCCGGACGGTGGCGGCGGGCTGCTCTCGATCCGCGGCGCCCCGCCCTGCTCCGGCACCACCGGGGCGTGGCCCTGGGCGCCGGGCGCCTCCCGCAGGGCCGCGGCCGTACCGCCGCCGTCCGCCACGCGCGCGTGGGACGCCACCGGAGCCTGCGCGGCGGACCCGGACCCGGCCGGGCCCGCGCCGGCCGGCGCCGGCCGGTCCGCCCCCGAGGGCACCCGTATGTGACCCTCCCCGTCCGGGGCGGTCACCACCCGCTCCTGCGGCCGCGCGGCGGGGGCCAGCCGCAGCGCCGACTCGCCGACCCGCAGCAGTCCGCCCGGGGCGAAGGGCACCGGGCGGGCGCCGACGCGGGCGCCGTCCAGGACCGTGCCGTTGGTGGAGCCGAGGTCGGCCACCGATACGCGGCCGTCGGCGGCGACCGTGACCGCGCAGTGCAGCCGGGAGACGTCCGGGTCGTCGAGCGGGACGTCGGCGTCGGCGGAGCGGCCGACGCGGATCTCGCCGCCGTGCAGCAGGTGCACCCCGCCAGCGTCGGGCCCGGCGACCACGTGCAGCTGGGTCGGGGCGTCGGCCGGCTCCGGGTGCGGTTCGGGGTCGGCGGGGGCGCCCAGGGACAGCACCGCGCCGTCGATCAGCGGAGGCTCGCCGAGGGTGCTGCGGCGGTCGTCGAGGCGCTCGGCGCCCGTGTACAGCACGGGGACGCCGCCGGACGCGGCCGCGCTCCCCTCGCCGGAGACCGCCGAGGCCAGCGCCGACGCCACCGCGGCCAGGGCCGTGCCGGCGGGTGCCGTGACCAGCACGTCGCGGCTCGCGGTGCGGCCCCGGGCCCGGTCGGGCGGGCCCAGCGGGTCAACGACGGTCAGCCGGATCTGCATCGCCGTCAGCGGTCCCTTCTGCGCGGGCGCGGACTTCCCCCCACCCCACACGAGCACATCGGCCAGTACTGCAGGCATCCTCGCACCTGCCGCCGACAACACGCCCGTCCCCGGAAGGCAAGTGATCTTGATTGGTCGGCTCTGCCCGCAAAAGTGCCTGACGGCCGCCCTCCCGGCGACCGCTTGAGATCGGTCACGACCGCTTTCGGCAACCGACGGACCGGGTCGAGCGTCTTTCCTTCGCACAGGCGCGGGAATCTCGTACGCGAGACGCCGGTGCGAGGACCGCCGGTGGCGCCCTTCGCGCCATTACAGTGGGTCGGAACGTAAGCAAGCAGCAGGGAGCCCATGACGTGCGGCCGGTAGGGAGCAAGTACCTGCTCGAGGAACCGCTCGGACGCGGCGCCACGGGCACCGTCTGGCGAGCCCGCCAGCGCGAGACCGCGGGGGCCGAGGCCGCCGTGCCGGGCCAGCCCGGCGAGACCGTCGCCATCAAGGTCCTCAAAGAGGAACTGGCGAGCGACCCGGACATCGTGATGCGCTTCCTCAGGGAGCGCTCCGTCCTGCTGCGGCTGACCCACCCGAACATCGTCCGGGTCCGCGACCTGGTCGTCGAGGGCGACCTGCTGGCGCTGGTGATGGACCTCATCGACGGTCCCGACCTGCACCGCTACCTGCGCGAGAACGGTCCCCTCACCCCCGTGGGCGCCGCCCTGCTCACCGCCCAGATCGCCGACGCGCTGGCCGCCAGCCACGCCGACGGGGTGGTCCACCGCGACCTCAAGCCCGCCAACGTCCTGCTGGCGCAGGCCGGCGGCCAGATGCACCCGATGCTGACCGACTTCGGCATCGCGCGCCTCGCCGACTCCCCGGGCCTGACCCGGACCCAGGAGTTCGTCGGCACGCCCGCGTACATCGCGCCGGAGTCCGCCGAGGGCCGCCCGCAGACCTCCGCCGTCGACATCTACGGCGCCGGCATCCTGCTGTACGAGCTGGTCACCGGCCGCCCGCCGTTCGCCGGCGCCACCGCCCTGGAGGTGCTGCACCAGCACCTCAGCGCCGAACCGCGCCGCCCCTCCACGGTCCCCGACCCGCTGTGGACGGTCATCGAGCGCTGCCTGCGCAAGAACCCCGACGAACGGCCCGGCGCCGAGAACCTCGCCCGCGGCCTGCGCGTCGTCGCCGAGGGCGTCGGCGTCCACGCGAGCAGCGCCCAGATCGCCGCCGCGGACGCCGTCGGGAGCCTGCTGGCCCCGGACTCGTCCCCGGCCGCCGTCCCCGGCTCGGCGGACGCGACCCAGGTGCTGCAGCACGGCGCGGGCGCCTTCGACCCGAACGCCGCGACCAGCTTCCTGCCGCACACCGGCGCCCCCGGCCCGGCGGGCGCCGCGGACCCCACCGCCGTCCTGCCGCAGACCGGCGCCGCCGATCCGACGGCCGTCCTGCCGCCGGTCCCGCAGGGACAGCCCGGGCAGCCGGACCGGCCGTCCGGCGACCCGGAGCAGCCGCACCCCTGGCAGAGCCAGCTGCGCGCCGCCCGCGACCGCAACGAGCAGACCCAGGTGCAGTACCTCGACCCCGGCGAGGATCCGCTGCGCCGCCGCCCCCAGCGCCAGGTCGCGCGCCCGCAGCAGCCCCAGCAGCGCCCGCAGCAGCAGCGCCCCCCGCAGCCCGGCCCCGGCTACGGCTACCCGCACCAGCCGCAGCAGTACGCCGGCCCGCCCCAGCAGTACGCCGCCCCGCCGCAGCACCAGCGCCCCCGGCAGCAGCAGCCGCAGCGGTACGCACCCGAGCCGCAGCAGCCCGCCCGCGAGCCCCGGCAGCCGCGGCAGCGCAGCGCCAACCCGATGAAGATCCCCGGCCTCGGCTGCCTGAAGGGGTGCCTGTTCACCATCCTCATCCTGTTCGTCGCGAGCTGGCTGATCTGGGAACTGAGCCCGCTGCAGGACTGGATCGGCACCGGCAAGGGCTACTTCGCGCAGCTCAAGGACTGGTTCGACACCGTGTCCACGTGGATCGGCGACCTGGGGAGCTCGGTCTCCGGCAACGGCGCCTGACACCCCGGGCGCGGGGGGCACCGGACGGGGTGCCCCGAATCGGGGTGCGCCGGACCGCGCTGCGCAGGACCGCGCTGCGCCGGTCCGATGACGCGTCGGACTGGGGATTTGTCGACTTCTGGCGGGTGATTTCCGTCTCCGCGGTGAAGGCCGGCTCCCCGGACGCGTAGTTTTGGCGACAACACGCGTCGGTAGGAGCAGTCTTGGCACGGAAGATCGGCAGCCGGTACACCGCCAACCAGATCCTGGGGCGGGGCAGCGCCGGCACGGTGTGGCTGGGCGAGGGGCCGGACGGTCCCGTGGCCATCAAGCTGCTGCGCGAGGACCTGGCCTCCGACGAGGAGCTCGTCGGGCGCTTCGTGCAGGAGCGCACCGCGCTGCTCGGTCTGGAGGACCCGCACATCGTCTCCGTCCGCGACCTGGTCGTGGACGGCAACGACCTCGCGCTCGTGATGGACCTGGTCCGCGGCACCGACCTGCGCACCCGTCTCGACCGCGACCGGCGGCTCGCGCCGGAGGCGGCGGTCGCGATCGTCGCCGATGTCGCCGACGGGCTCGCGGCGGCGCACGCGGCCGGGGTCGTGCACCGGGACGTGAAGCCGGAGAACGTGCTCCTCGACATGCAGGGCCCGCTGGGCCCGGGAGGCGCCCACCCCGCGCTGCTGACCGACTTCGGGGTGGCGAAGCTGATCGACTCCCCCCGCCGGACCCGCGCGACGAAGATCATCGGCACCCCGGACTACCTGGCGCCGGAGATCGTGGAGGGCCTGCCCCCGCGGGCGGCCGTCGACATCTACGCCCTCGCCACGGTGCTGTACGAGCTGCTGGCGGGCTTCACGCCGTTCGGCGGCGGCCATCCCGGCGCGGTGCTGCGCCGCCACGTCACGGAGACCGTGGCCCCGCTGCCCGGCATCCCGGACGAGCTGTGGCAGCTGATCGTGCAGTGCCTGGCCAAGGCGCCTGCCTCGCGGCTGCGGGCCTCGGAGCTCGGCGCCCGGCTGCGCGAGCTGCTGCCCATGCTCGCGGGGATGCCGCCGCTGGACGTCGACGAGCCGGACGTGGAACCCGCCCCTCAGGACGCCCCGCCGCCGGAGCCGGCGCCCGCGGGCGGCACGCGCCGCGGCGCGGTGCCACTGGTCCCGGGCTCCCGGCCGGCCGACTCCAACCGGGACACGCACACCTCGATGCGGGTGCCGGGGCCGGACGAGCTGGCCGGCGGCGCCCGCGGCACGGCCCGGGTGCCCAGGGCCGCCGGAGCCCCGCGGCCCGGTTCGGCGAGGCACCGGGCGATCGCCCGGCGGCGCCGGATCGTCCTCGGAGCGGCGGCCCTGCTCCTGGCCGCGGCGGCCGGGGTCGGCACCTGGCTGGCCGCGTCCGGCGACGACGCGGGCGCCACCCCGGGGGACCCGGGGACCTCGGTGCCGGCCGCCCCGTGACCGGCCGGGCCCGGGTGCGCCGTGGTCACCGGCGCTGCCCGGTTGGCGGAACAGTTACGCTGGAGGCGTGGCAGTCGTCGATGTATCCGAAGAGCTAAAGTCCCTCTCCTCGACCATGGAGTCGATCGAGGCCGTTCTGGACCTCGACAAGCTGAGGGCAGACATCGCCGTGCTCGAGGAGCAGGCGGCCGCGCCGTCCCTGTGGGACAACCCGGACGAGGCGCAGAAGATCACCAGCAAGCTGAGCCATCTGCAGGCCGAGGTCAGGAAGGCCGAGGCGCTGCGCGGGCGGATCGACGATCTCTCTGTGCTCTTCGAGATGGCCGAGGAGGAGGACGACCCGGACACCCGCGCCGAGGCCGAGTCCGAGCTCGCCGCCGTCAAGAAGGCGCTGGACGAGATGGAGGTCCGCACCCTGCTCAGCGGGGAGTACGACGCCCGTGAGGCGCTCGTGAACATCCGCGCCGAGGCCGGCGGCGTCGACGCCGCCGACTTCGCCGAGAAGCTCCAGCGGATGTACCTGCGCTGGGCCGAGCGCCACGGCTACAAGACCGAGGTCTACGAGACGTCGTACGCGGAGGAGGCCGGCATCAAGTCGACCACCTTCGCCGTGCAGGTGCCGTACGCCTACGGCACGCTCTCCGTGGAACAGGGCACGCACCGGCTCGTGCGCATCTCGCCCTTCGACAACCAGGGGCGCCGGCAGACCTCCTTCGCGGGCGTAGAGGTGCTCCCGGTGGTCGAGCAGACCGACCACATCGAGATCGACGAGTCCGAGCTGCGCGTGGACGTCTACCGCTCCTCCGGTCCCGGCGGCCAGGGCGTGAACACCACCGACTCCGCGGTGCGCCTCACCCACCTGCCCACCGGCATCGTCGTCTCCTGCCAGAACGAGCGGTCGCAGATCCAGAACAAGGCCACCGCGATGAACGTCCTCCAGGCCAAGCTGCTCGAGCGGCGCCGCCAGGAGGAGCAGGCCAGGATGGACGCCCTCAAGGGCGACGGCGGCAACAGCTGGGGCAACCAGATGCGGTCGTACGTGCTGCACCCGTACCAGATGGTCAAGGACCTGCGCACGGACTGTGAGGTCGGCAACCCCGAGGCCGTCTTCAACGGCGAGATCGACGGATTCCTCGAGGCCGGGATTCGCTGGCGCAAGCAGCAGGAGAAGTAACCGCGAACAGCTTTGTCGACTTGGCAACTGCCGCCCCACGGGCGGCAGTTGCCTTTTGTGTAGGCATCGTGTCTGGGGTTTACGTCACACTCACAGACTCCAACTCCCGGCAAAGAAGGCCGAATTCAGACATTGCGCGCGCAACGGCCTTGACGTTGCTGTGAAAAGTGGGAAGGGTGAAGCCTCGGCATGCGTATCTCTGGGGCGCATGTGAACCGGGGGGCTCCTTCCAGGCGGCCGTCCCCGTCGATCACGGCCCCCGAGCGCCGCCTCACTGACGATGAGCTACTGGGGGTAGCAACCAGATGACCAACAAGATGCGCGTCCGCGTCGCGCGGATCGCCGCGGGTGCCGTGATCGCCGCGGGCGCCTCGCTGACCGCCGCGGGCGTCGCGGCCGCCGACGACTGCGATCTCCTCGACATCTGCGTCACGCCGGAGCCGACCCCGACCGACCCGGCGCCGACCGAGACCACGCTGCCGACGGAGCAGCCCACCGAACAGCCCACGGCGTCCGACGAGCCGACCGACCCCACGGAGGAGCCCACCGAGCCCACCGAGGAGCCGACCGACGACCCGACCTCGCAGCCCACCGACCCGGGCAACGGCAACGGCGGTGGCAACGGGAACGGCAACGGCAACGGGAACAACGGGGGCGGCAACAGCAACACCGACCCCGACGGTGGTTCCGGCACCTCCGCGCAGGAGGAGGGCACCTCCGCCCTCACCGACACCGGCACGGACGCCTCTAACGGCACGGCGGCCCAGGGCGGCGGCGACGAGCTCGCCGAGACCGGTGCCGGCCAGACCGTCTTCCTGGTGATCGGCGCCGCCACGATGATCGCCGGCGGTGTCGGCTTCCGCGTCCTGCCGCGCCTGGTGGGCGGCCGCGGCGGCGCCGCCGCCTGACCCGGACCGGCGGGCGCCGCCGCCTGACCCGGACCGACGGCGGCCGCCCGCGCACGGAGCGTGCGCGGGCCGTCGGCGGACGGACCACGCGCGGGACGTCGGCACACCGTGGGACAGCGCAGGCCAGGGGGCCCGGAGCGAGTCACTCGCTCCGGGCCCCTGCCGTGTCTGTGTTCCGGGGTCCCGCGCACGGTCCCGGTCGCCGCGCTACGCGGTCTGGTGCGCCAGCAGCGCCACCGCGGCGATCAGCACCGCGAGCAGCGCGATCAGCGCCATGGGGTTCAGCCCCGCGAAGAAGTTCTCCTGCTGCAGCCGCTCGCGGTTCGCACGGCACACGGGGCACCGGCCCTCGCTCACGGGCGCCGCGCAGTTCGCGCACACCAGCCGGTCGTACGTCATGCGCTCGCCCTCCTTGCCCGACGGTTCCACCGGGTGAACGCCCGAAGGTCCCCGGACGTTCCCCCTCCACTGTGCCAGGTTCGCCCCGGCGGTGCCCGGGGTCGTCCGTCCCGGGGCAGGTGAGGCTCGTCTCGCCGGGGCCGGCCGACGGGCGTCCGGCGCCCCGTACCGCCTCCTCGCGGTCCCCCGGAGGCTCCCCCGTGCGGTACAAAACCACACATCCGCTGCGCAACCGTCACCGGTGCCTGCGCTCACGCACCCGACTCGCGTATGGTCACGCTCATCTACCCCCGGCGACCCGTGGTGCATCCGTGATCCGATTCGACAACGTCTCCAAGGTCTACCCCAAGCAGAGCCGTCCTGCACTCAGGGATGTCTCCCTGGAAGTGGAGAAGGGCGAGTTCGTCTTCCTCGTGGGGTCCTCCGGCTCCGGAAAGTCCACCTTCCTGCGGCTGATCCTCCGCGAGGAGCGGGCCAGCCACGGACAGGTGCACGTCCTCGGCAAGGACCTCGCCCGCCTGTCCAACTGGAAGGTGCCGCACATGCGCCGCCAACTGGGCACGGTCTTCCAGGACTTCCGCCTCCTGCCGAACAAGACGGTGGCGGAGAACGTCGCCTTCGCGCAGGAGGTCATCGGCAAGTCGCGCGGCGAGATCCGCAAGTCCGTGCCGCAGGTGCTCGACCTGGTCGGCCTCGGCGGCAAGGAGGACCGCATGCCCGGCGAGCTGTCCGGCGGTGAGCAGCAGCGCGTGGCCATCGCCCGGGCGTTCGTCAACCGGCCGAAGCTGCTCATCGCCGACGAGCCCACCGGCAACCTCGACCCGCAGACCTCCGTCGGCATCATGAAGCTGCTCGACCGGATCAACCGCACCGGCACGACCGTCGTGATGGCCACGCACGACCAGAACATCGTGGACCAGATGCGCAAGCGCGTCATCGAGCTGGAGAAGGGCCGCCTCGTCCGCGACCAGGCCCGCGGCGTCTACGGCTACCAGCACTGACCGCGTCCCGACCCGTCCACGGAAAGGCTTGATCCGACGCCATGCGCGCCCAGTTCGTCCTGTCGGAGATCGGTGTCGGTCTCCGTCGCAACCTGACGATGACCTTCGCGGTCATCGTCTCCGTCGCCCTGTCCCTGGCCCTCTTCGGCGGCTCGCTGCTGATGAGCGACCAGGTGAGCACCATGAAGGGCTACTGGTACGACAAGGTCAACGTCTCGATCTTCCTCTGCAACAAGAGCGACGCCGAGTCGGACCCCAACTGCGCCAAGGGCGCGGTGACCGAGGACCAGAAGAAGCAGATCATGGCCGACCTCGACAAGATGTCGGTCGTCCAGAAGGTCACGCACGAGTCGCAGGACGAGGCGTACAAGCACTACAAGGAGCAGTTCGGCGACTCCCCGCTGGCCAGCTCCCTCACGCCGGACCAGATGCAGGAGTCGTACCGCATCAAGCTGAAGGACCCGCAGAAGTACCAGGTCATCGCGACCGCCTTCGACGGGCGCGACGGCGTGCAGTCGGTGCAGGACCAGAAGGGCATCCTGGACAACCTCTTCGAGCTGCTCAACGGCATGAACTGGGCGGCGCGGGCGGTCATGGCGCTGATGCTCGTGGTGGCGCTGATGCTGATCGTCAACACCGTGCGGGTGTCGGCGTTCAGCCGACGGCGTGAAACCGGCATCATGCGCCTGGTCGGCGCCTCGGGCTTCTACATCCAGGCGCCGTTCATCGCGGAGGCCGCGGTCGCCGGGCTGATCGGCGGGACGGTCGCGTGCGGATTCCTGCTGGTCGCCCGCTACTTCATCATCGACCACGGGCTCGCCCTGTCGGAGAAGCTGAACCTGATCAACTTCATCGGCTGGGACGCCGTCCTGACGAAGCTGCCCCTCATCCTCGCCACCAGCCTGCTGATGCCCGCACTGGCCGCGTTCTTCGCGTTGCGCAAGTACTTGAAGGTGTGACGCACGCCAAGAGGGTCGTACGGTCAACGGGCCGTGCGGCCCTCTTGCGTTGTCCTAGACTCACCGGCATGTCAGGCCGTGACCTGTTCTGCCAGCCCCGCCGCGTCCGCCGCGGGGCCGCCCTGACATTGGTCTTCGCGAGCGTGCTGGTGGCCGGCGCGGCGACCGGCTCGCTCCCCGGCCCCGACCGGAAATCCGCCTCGGGCGCGGCCCGTCCGGCCGCCCCCGTCAGTCATCACGAGGACGTCGCCGAGGCCGCCCGGCAGGCCATGGCGGACGGCAAGTCCCCCATGGAGGCCGCCGAGCACGCCGTCAGCCGCAGCGGGGACCGCTGGGGGGCCGTGTACTCGCAGGGCGACTACGAGGAGTTCGAGGAGGCCCTCGACGGCCGCTACACCGGCGTCGGGCTGTGGGCGCGGCGCGAGCGGGACGGCCGCGTCGAGGTGACCCGGGTCCGGCCGGGCTCGCCGGCGGCCGCTGCCGGGATCCGCAAGGGCGACCGGCTGCGCACCGTCGACGGCCGGAAGGTGGACGGCCTGCCGGTCACCGAGGTCGTCGCCCTGCTGCGCGGCGACGCCACCGACGCGCCCGCCGGCACGACGGTCACGCTCGGCCTGCAGCGGGGCACGCGGGGGTGGCAGGAGACGGTGCGGCGGGCCCGGCTGTCCACGGACTCCGTCACCGTCCAGCGGCTGCCCGGCGGGGTGACCGTCATCCGCATCGACGCGTTCACCAAGGGCTCCGGCGACGCCGTCCGCACCGCGGTCCGGCAGGCCCCGGCCGACGCCGGCGTCATCCTCGACCTGCGCGGCAACTCCGGCGGCCTGGTCTCCGAGGCCGTCACCGCCGCCTCCGCCTTCCTCGACGGCGGCCTGGTCGCCACCTACGACGTGGACGGCGACCAGCGCGCCCTGCACGCCGAACCGGGCGGCGACACCACCCGACCCCTGGTCACGCTCGTCGACGGCGGCACCATGAGCGCGGCCGAGCTGCTCACGGGCGCCCTGCAGGACCGCGGCCGCGCGGTCGTCGTGGGCTCCCGCACCTTCGGCAAGGGCTCGGTGCAGATGCCGAGCCGGCTGCCCGGCGGCTCCGTCGCCGAGCTGACCGTCGGCCACTACCGCACCCCGTCCGGGCGCGGGGTGGACGGCCGGGGCATCACCCCCGACCTGGAGGTCGAGCAGGGCGACCGGCAGGTCCTCCAGCGGGCCGAGACGGTGCTGAGCGGTCTGGGCGACGCGGATTAAGGACTGGCCCGGACACCCCCGCGCAGTGCGAAAATGGTCGGCACTATGGTTAAGGAAAAAGGGCGCAAGCTGATCGCGCAGAACAAGAAGGCGCGGCACGACTACCACATCCTCGACACCTACGAGGCCGGTCTCGTGCTCACCGGGACCGAGGTGAAGTCGCTGCGCCAGGGACGGGCCTCGCTGGTCGACGGCTTCGTCCAGCTCGACGGGAACGAGGCGTGGCTGTACAACGTGCACGTGCCGGAGTACAGCCAGGGCACCTGGACCAACCACACCGCCCGCCGCAAGCGGAAGCTGCTCCTGCACCGCGAGGAGATCGACAAGCTGGAGTCGAAGTCCCAGGAGACGGGTCACACGATCGTGCCCCTGGCCCTGTACTTCAAGGACGGCCGGGCCAAGGTCGAGATCGCGCTGGCGCGCGGCAAGAAGGAGTACGACAAGCGGCAGACGCTGCGCGAGAAGCAGGACCGGCGCGAGGCGGAGCGGGCGATGTCGGCGGTGCGGCGCAAGCAGCGGGCGTGACCTCGCCGCCGCGTCGTCCCGCGGCCGCCGGGAATATGCTGGCACGCGGGTGTGTTGGTCACGTACGATGGCATCAGCACCGGCCACGGCCGGGGTGAGCATTGAAAAATCAACATGGGGATGATCGGTTTCGACAGCGGCTGTCGAAGCAGGGGAAGCGTGTCGAGGAAGCGGCCATGATCTCGTAAACCACAGGCCGAAAAAAATAATCGCCAACATCAAGCGCGATTCCTCCCAGCAGGCCTTCGCCCTCGCTGCCTGATCTCAGGTAGCGAAGCGAGCCTCCTACTAAGGGAGTGTCAGCCCGGGGCTGTTCCCGACCCGGATCCTGGCATCAGCTAGGGGACTAAACCTTGATCCCGGTCACGGGGTGAAGAGGGAAACCAAACAGTGACTGAGCCCGTCGGAGACTTGTCCGCGTGATCTCCGGGGCCGAGAAAAGCGAAGCGGACTGCACACGGAGAAGCCCTGATTCCGCACCGTTGGACGCGGGTTCGATTCCCGCCATCTCCACGAAGACGACAGGCGACGTGTGCCCGCGACAGCGCGGGCCACGTCGCCTTCGTCGTTCTCTGCGCGGCTTCGCCGCGCGGGCGGGGGCTTTGCCACCCGCACCCCCTTGGCGACGACAGGCGACGTGTGCCCGCGACAGCGCGGGCCACGTCGCCTTCGTCGTTCTCTGCGCGACTTCGCCGCGCGGGCGGGGGCTTCGCCACCCGCACCCCCTTGGTGGACGCGGCGCGCCCCCACAGTCCGGGGCGCCCGCTTGTGGGGCCCGGGGCCATATCGGGAGGTCGTTCACGCTTCTACGGTCCATGTTCATGACACAGACCAGAGCCGCACGCCGCCTCACCGTCCTGGCGACCCTGCTGGTCGCCCTGCTCGCCCTCGTCCAGCCGGGGCGGGCGCACGCCGCCGCCTCCCTGGAGGAGGTCACCGGCTTCGGGTCCGACCCCGGCGCCCTGCGCATGTTCCGCTACGTCCCCGCCGGCCTGCCCGCCGGACGCCCCGTCGTCGTCGCCCTGCACGGCTGCACACAGGACGCCGCCGGCTACGGCGCCGGCAGCGGCTGGCTCCAGCTCGCCGACCGCTGGGGCTTCTCCGTCGTGCTGCCGCAGCAGCAGACCGCGAACAACGCCTCCAACTGCTTCGACTGGTTCCAGAGCGGCGACATCGCGCGCGGGCAGGGCGAGGCCGCCTCCATCGCGCAGATGGTCGACCGGCAGCTCGCCGACGTCTCCGGCGACGCCGGGCGCGTGTACGTGACGGGGCTGTCAGCCGGGGGCGCGATGACGGCAGTGATGATGGCCGCGTACCCGGAGAAGTTCGCCGCGGGCGGCATCGCCGCCGGGCTGCCGTACGGCTGCGCGCAGGCCGCCGGATCGCCGTACGTGTGCATGTACGTCGGCGCCACCCAGACCCCGCAGCAGTGGGGCGACCGGGTGCGGGCCGCCCGGCCCGGCTACGGCGGGCCCTGGCCGACGCTCACCGTCTTCCAGGGCACCGCCGACTACACCGTCAAGCCCGTCAACATGAACGACCTGATGAAGCAGTGGACGAACGTGCACGGCGCCGACCAGACCGCCGACGTCAGCGACACCGTCGCCGGCTACCCGCACCAGGTCTTCCGGGACCCGGCCGGTGACCCGGTCGTCGAGACCTACAGCATCACCGGCATGGGCCACGGACAGCCCGTCGATCCGGGCAGCGGCGACACGCAGTGCGGGACCGCCGGCGCTTACCTCCTCGACGTGAACCTGTGCGCCGCCTACCGGCTCGGGCTGGCCTGGGGACTCGGCTGAGCCGGTCCCCACGTTCCGGTCCGCACCCCGGTCCGCACCCTCCGGCCGGCGCCTGGGTCACGGCGCGTCGCGCGGTGCCGTGCTCGCCCGGTCCGTCAGCCGGGGCGGCAGCAGCGTGGCCCCGGGCACGGGCGTGCCGTCCAGCTTCCGCATCAGCAGCTCCACCGCCCGCTCGCCCACCTCGGCGGACGGCAGGGCGACGGAGGTGACGGGGACCCGCAACGACTCGGCCAGCTCGTCCGGGCAGATCGCGGTGACGGACAGGTCACCCGGGACGCGCAGGCCGAGCTGTTCGAAGGCGTCGATCAGCGGCTCCAGGACGGGCTCGTTGTGGACCACGACGCCGGTCAGCGCGGGCTGCTCGCGCAGCAGCCGCTCGGCGACCAGGCGGGCGGCCGCGGGGGAGGCTTCGCAGGGGTGGACGGAGGAGGCGAGACCGCAGCGGTCGGCGGCCGCGGTGAAGCCCTGGACGACGCGCTGGGCGAACGCCGTCTGCCGCACGTACACCTCCGGCGGCGACCCGACCAGGGCGACCACCCGGTGCCCCAGCCGCGCCAGATGCTCCACGCAACGCTCGCCGGCCGCCATGAAGTCCAGGTCGATGCAGGTCAGCCCGTCCGGATCGGCGGGGAAGCCGATGGCCACCGACGGCCGGTCCAGCGAACGCAGCAACGGCAGCCGCGGATCGTGGAGCTGGACGTCCATCAGGATCAGCGCGTCCACCAGCGCCGTGTCGGCGACCCGCCGGAGCCCCTCCTCGCCCTCCTCCTGGGTGAGCAGCAGCACGTCGTGGTCGTGCCGGCGGGCGGCGGTGACCACCGACACGGCGAACTGCATGACCACCGGCACATGGATCCCGGTGCGTAACGGGATCACCAGCGCCAGCACGTTGGACCGGCTGCTGGCCAGCGCCCGGGCGCCGGCGTGCGGCCGGTAGCCCAGCTCGCGGATGGCCTCCTCGACCCGGCGCCGGGTCTCCTCGGAGATCGGGCGCTTGCCGCTGAGCGCGTAGGAGACGGTGCTGGGGGAGACGCCGGCCCGCCGCGCCACATCCGTGATCTTTACCATCAGGACAGCTCCAGGGAGAGGAATCCGGTACCCGCCTGTGCTCGCGCCGTCCGCTCCCCGGCCGCCAGGTTCCACGGGGCCGCCGGATCACTGCACGACGCCCGCAGTGTGTCCCCCTCGCGCACGACCGTGAAGACCACCTCCCCGACCCGCACTGTCACCTGGGCGCCCCGCCCGAGCTCGTACGCCCGCAGCGTCACCCCGTCGGCGTGGTCGTAGTCGGGCCGGTCGGCCACCGCCCCCACCGGGATCACCGCTCCCGGCCTCACCAGCAGCGGCACGCCGAGGAAGCCGTGCCGCTCGCGTACCCAGCGCGGGCCGGTCACCGTCTGCCCGCTGACCAGATGGGTCCAGGTGCCGGCCGGGCAGTAGTACGCCACGTCGCCCTCGTCGTCGAAGACCGGCGCCACCAGCAGGTCCGGGCCCAGCATGTACTGCCGCTCCAGATGCGCGCACCCGGGATCGTCCGGGAACTCCAGCACCATGGCCCGCATCACCGGCACGCCCTCGGCGTGGGCGGCGCGGGCGGCCTCGTACAGGTACGGCATGAGGCTGAGCTTGAGCCGGGTGAAGTGCCGCAGCACGTCCACCGACTCCTCGTCGAACAGCCACGGCACCCGGTAGCTGGAGCTGCCGTGCAGGCGGCTGTGCGAGGACAGCAGCCCGAAGGCCAGCCACCGCTTGAACAGTGCCGGCGTCGGGGTGCCCTCGAACCCGCCGATGTCGTGGCTCCAGTAGCCGAAGCCGGACAGGCCGAGCGACAGCCCGCCGCGCAGCGACTCGGCCATCGACTCGTACGTCGCCTCGCAGTCGCCGCCCCAGTGCACCGGGAACTGCTGGCTCCCGGCCGTCGCCGACCGGGCGAAGACGACCGCCTCGCCCTCGCCTCGATGCCTGCGCAGCACGTCGAAGACGGTGCGGTTGTAGAGGTGCGCGTAGTAGTTGTGCATCCGCTCCGGGTCGGAGCCGTCCGACCAGCTCACGTCGACCGGGACCCGCTCGCCGAAGTCGGTCTTGAAGCAGTCGACGCCCTGCGCGAGCAGCGCCTCCAGCTTGGAGGCGTACCAGTCGCGGGCCGCCGGGCTGGTGAAGTCGACCAGCGCCATGCCCGGTTGCCACAGGTCCCACTGCCAGACGCTGCCGTCCGGCCGCCGCAGCAGGTGGCCGAGCGCCTTGCCCTCGGCGAAGAGCGGGGAGCGCTGGGCGATGTACGGGTTGATCCACACGCAGATGTGCAGGCCCCGGGCCTTCAGCCGGGCCAGCATGCCCTCCGGGTCCGGGAAGACCCGCGGGTCCCAGCTGAAGTCGCACCAGTTGAACTCGCGCATCCAGAAGCAGTCGAAGTGGAACACCGACAGCGGCAGTTCCCGCTCCCGCATGCCCTCGATGAACGACGTCACCGTCTCCTCGTCGTAGGAGGTGGTGAACGACGTCGACAGCCACAGCCCGAACGACCAGGCGGGCGGCAGCGCCGGGCGGCCGGTCAGCGCGGTGTACTTGCGCAGCACGTCCTTAGGGGTCGGGCCGTAGATGACGTAGTACGTCAACTGCTGCGACTCCACGCTGAACTGCACCCGCGAGACCGCCTCCGAGCCCACCTCGAAGGACACCTTGCCCGGGTGGTCCACGAAGACGCCGTAGCCCGCGTCGGTCAGGTAGAACGGGGCGTTCTTGTAGGCCTGTTCGGTGGCCGTGCCGCCGTCGGCGTTCCAGATGTCGACGACCTGGCCGTTCTTGACCAGCGGGCCGAAGCGTTCGCCCAGCCCGTACACCGACGCGCCCACCCCGAGGTCGAGTTGCTCGCGCAGGTAGTGCGCCCCGGCCGCGTCCCGCATGATGCCCATGCCCTTGCGTCCGCTGCCGGTGAGCCTGCGGCCGTGGGCGAGGAAGTCGACGTGCCAGGGGCCGGTGCGGGCCACCCGGACCGACAGCGCGCCGGAGGTGAGGGTGGCGTGCTCGTCGTCGTAGGACAGTTGGGGTGTGAACTCCTCCTCGTGCAGCTCGAATTCGGGGCCGGGCGGCTGCTCGCCGGTGAAGTGGGTGAGGGTGACGCCGACGACGTCGGGCATCGGGGCGTGCGCGGTGATCGTCACGACCGGTCCCTTCAGCAGGTCACCGCGGTGGCGGATGGGCCGGGTCGGCGCGTGGATCTCCAGCGCGCCGCCGGACTCGACGACGTCGTGGACCTCGGCCGGGTGGGCCGCGGTGACACCCTCGCGCAGCAGCCAGTAGCCGTCGGTGAACTTCACAGGCGCACCCCTTTACTTGACGGCGCCCACGGCGATGCCGCGGGTGAGCGTCCGCTGGAAGACGAGGAAGAAGACGATCGCGGGCAGCACGCCCAGCAGCGCGGCGGCATTGGTCATCGTGGCGTCCATCAGGCGCTGGCCCTGCAGGACGCCGAGCGCCACCGACACGGTCTGGTTGTCGTTGGAGATCAGCATCACCAGCGGGAGCAGGAACTCGTTCCAGGTCCAGATGAAGAAGAACACCAGCAGCACGCCGAGGGTGGGCCGGCTGACCGGGACCACGATCCGCCACAGCACCTGCCACTTGTTCGCGCCGTCGATCCGGGCGGCCTCGATGATCTCGAGCGGGAACTGTCCGAGGACCGAGGAGAGGAGATACGTGCCGAAGGCCGCCTGGATCACCGTGAACACGATGATCACGCTGAGCCGGGTGTCGTACAGGCCGACCTGCTTGCTCAGGTAGTAGACCGGGTAGACCAGCGCCTCCTGCGGGAGCATGTTGGCGAGGACGAAGAAGGCCAGGATCCAGGTCCGGCCCTTCATCCGGCCGATGCCGATCGCATAGGCGTTGAGCACCGACAGGGCGGCGGCGAGCACGGCCACGCAGCCGCTGATCAGTACCGAGTTGAAGAGTTTCTGGCCGTAGTCGACCCGCTGCCAGAAGTCCTTGAGGCCGTCCAGATAGAGGCCCTCGGGCAGGCTGAGCGGGCCGTGCGCGGAGTACTCGGCCGGCGATTTGACCGCGTTGACGGCCACGATCACGAACGGCACCACCATGAACAGGGCGGCGAGGCACAGGGCCAGCAGCACGGGGTAGCGGCGCAGGGCGGCGGTCATGCGCGGGCCCCTTCCTCGGCGTCCTCGGCACGGGTCTGGAGTTTCAGGCCGATCAGGGAGAGGCCCAGGATGATCACGGTGAGGATGGTGGAGATCGCGGCGCCGTAGCCCACCTGGGTCTTCTCGAAGAAGGTGGCGAAGGAGAAGTACGACGGCACGTCCGTCGCACCGCCCGGGCCGCCCTTGGTCAGCACGTACACCGCGCCGAACACCTTCAGCGCCGCGATCGTGCACCAGGTCAGCACCACATAGGTCTCCGGGCGGATCTGCGGCAGCGTGATGTGCCAGAAACGGCGCCACCAGCCGGCTCCGTCCAGCTCGGCCGCCTCGTACAGCTGCGGGTCGACGCGTTGCAGACCCGCCATGAAGACCACCAGCGGAAAACCGATCTGCACCCACACCATCACGCCCATCACGCTGTACAGCGCGAGGTCCGGATCGCCGAGCCAGTCCTGCTGCCAGGAGCCCAGGCCGACCGCCTTGAGCAGTTCGTTGAGGGAGCCGTTGTCGGGGGCGAGGATCCAGCTCCACACGATCCCGGCGACCGCGATCGGCAGCACCTGCGGGAGGTAGAAGCAGGCGCGCAGCACCGCGGCCACCTTGCTGCCGAAGTGCTTGCCGACGTAGTCGAACAGCGCGGCGGCGAGGACGAGCCCGAGCACCGTCGGCACGGCCGCCATGGCGACGACCATGAACATGCTGTGCCGGAAGGACGCCCAGAACTCCGAGTCGTCCATCAGCTCCCGGTAGTTGGCGAGCCCGGTCCACTTCGGGCTGCCGACGCCCTGCCAGTCGGTGAAGCTCACGCCGGTGTTCATCAGGAACGGCAGGACGATGATCGCCAGGAAGGCGAGGATCCCGGGGAGCAGGAAGAGCGTGTACGAATCGCGGGTACGGGGGCGGCGGGGGGGGGGGGGGGGGGGGGTGGCCGGGGAGCCCGTGCGGCAGTTCCACGTGGACCGCACTGGCTTTGCTGTC
>NZ_JBVIIE010000011.1:0-128870 GCF_055569945.1 Streptomyces sp. NPDC031340 | reverse complement strand
GGAAGAAGGAGAGGGGGGAAAGAGGGGAGGAGGGGGGGGCGGGGCGGGCGGACGGGCGGGTGCCCCCCCCCCCCCCCCGGGCCCCGTTCGACGGTGGCCGTCATTGCTTCGGCGCGCCCTTGTCGTAGGCCTGCTGGAGGGCGTCGAGGTAGCCGTCCGGCTTCTCGCTGCCCGTCATCAGCTTCTGCGTCTCGGAGACCAGGACGTCGTAGAAGCCGTTCACCGGCCAGTCCGGGTAGAAGGCCAGGCCGTCCCGCTGACTCACCGTGTTGAAGTTGGCGATGAGCTCCTTGGACTTCGGGTCGGTGATCGCGGAAGCGTCCGCCGCGACCGGGATGCCGCCCTTGTTGCCGAGCAGGTTCTGGATCTTCTTCGACATGGTGATGTCGATGAAGTCGTAGGCGAGGTCCTTGTTCTTGGCGTTCTTCGGGACCACCCAGAGGTTGCCGCCGGAGCCCAGGGTCAGGTTCGAGCCGGGCCACAGGGTGGTGCCCCAGTCGAACTTGACCTCCGACTGGAACCGGCCGTACCACCAGCTGCCGGAGAACAGGATCGGCGTCTTGCCCTGGATGAAGGAGACGCCCGCGTCCTCGGCCTTGGTGCTGGTGGACTTCTTGCTGATGTAGCCCTTCTTCACCCAGTCGGCGAAGGTGTCGGCGGCGTAGGTCCAGGCCGTGTCGTGGAAGTCGGTCTTGCCCTTGTACAGCTCGTACGAGTCGACCCACGAGCGGTCGGCCTTGGAGAGGGCGAGCTGGTACAGGTACTGCTGGGCGATGTACTCGGCGCCGCCGTTGGCGAGCGGTGTGACGCCCTTCTTGGCGAAGGTGTCCATGGCGGCCGTGAGATCGTCGAACGTCTTCGGCTCGTCGATCTTGTACTTCTTGAACAGGTCCTTGTTGTAGTAGACCATCGTGTACTCGGCGTAGTTCGGCACGCCGTACCACTTGCCGGAGCCCATGACCCCGTTGGTGTCGTACATGCTGGTCGTGCGCACACCGGCGCTGAGCTTCTTGTCCCAGCCGCGCTCGGTGGCCTCGGCCGTCAGGTCGGTCAGCAGCCCCTGTTTCGACAGCTGGCCCGCGGTCGCGTTGCCCTTGTTGTACTCCAGGATGTCGGGCGCGTCCGAGGAGTTCAGGACCATGGGCGCCGTCTTCTGGATCTGCTCGAAGCCCTTCTCCTCGACCTTCACCTTCACGCCCGGGTGCTTGGCCTCGAACTCCTTGATCGCCTCGTTCCAGGCCTGGCCCATGGCGCTGTTGGGCGCCTCGTAGTGCCAGAGCCGGAGGGTCTTGCCGTCGGACGATGCGCTGTCCGAGCCGCCGCAGGAGGTCAGCAGCAGCGACCCGCCGAGGATCGCCGCTGTGACCGTCGTCACGCGCATTCGTGTTGTCAACATTCCGTGCCTCCTACGGAGCCGGATGGGTTTCAGGGCGTCACGCGGCGGACGGCTGTGCCGTCGAATCGATTCGATGCGTGACGTCGAAGCGCTTCGACGGCAGAAGGTAGGTGCGGGCTGTGAGCCCGTCAATGCATCGCACCAGATTCGTCACGCCGGTCCGGAAGACGCCGCTGGGCGAGGGAGATCGTCAACGCGACCGCCGCCGCCGTCACCGGCACCCCGAACCCGGCCGCTGGCGACAGGTGCTCCACGCTCCAGCCGCCGGTCGCCGAGCCGCAGGCGATACCCCCGAGCAGGCCGGTCACCGCCAGGGTCATGCCCTCGTTGAGGCGGCCGGCCGGCGTGCGGCCCTGCACCAGGGTCATCGTCGTGACCATCGTCGGCGCCGTCGCCATCCCGGCGACCAGCAGCGCGCCCGCCAGCAGCGGCAGCGAGCCGGCCCGGGAGGCCGCGAGCAGCGGCAGGGTCAGCAGCACCGTCATCGCCGCGACGCACCACGGCAGCCGGCGCTCCGCGGGACCGGCCGGGCGCACCGCCCCGAACAGCAGGCCCGCCGCGAACGAACCGGCCGCCTGCAGGGCGAGCACCGCGCCCGCCGCCGAGCGGTGCCCCTGTGCGTCCGCGAACGCGATCGTGACGACCTCCATGGAGCCGAACACCGCGCCCGTCGCCAGGCACACCGCGAGCAGCGACGGCATGCCCGGCGCGCGCCACGGCGGCCGCCCGGCCCCGCGGGCGTTGACCGGGTGGGCGGGGGGTTCGGTCGACCGCTGGGCGGCGAAGACCAGCACGCCGGTCAGCAGCAGCACCGCACCGGCCAGCGTGCCCGCCTCGGGGAAGAGCGACCCGCACAGGAAGGCCGCGAGGACCGGGCCCAGCATGTAGCACAGCTCGTCCGCGGCCTGCTCGAAGGAGTTGGCCGTGTGCAGGGCCCGTTCGTCGCCCCGGAGCAGGTGGGACCAGCGGGCCCGGGACATGCCGCCGGTGTTCGGGGTCGTCGCGGTGGCGGCGTGGGAGGCGAACAGCGTCCACACGGGGGCGCCGAGGCGCACGCACAGCACCAGGGCGAGGGAACCGAGGACGGCGACCGCCGTGGCGGGCACCGCCACCCGCGCCTGCCCGTGCCGGTCCACCAGCCGCGCGGTACACGGCGCGACCACGGCGGTCGCCGCCAGCCCGGTCGCGGTGACGGCGCCGGCCAGGGCGTACGAGCCGCGGGCGCCGGCGATCATCACCACCGCGCTCACACTGAACATGCCCATCGGCAGCCGGGCCACCAGGTTCCCGGCCGTGAAGGCCCGCGCGCCGGGCAGGGCGAACAGGCGGCGGTAGGGGCCGGGCGGGCGCGGGCGGAAGCGGGGGGAGAAGTCGACGGCGACCAGGGCGTCGCCGGTCACGGTGTAGAGCGGGGTCAGCGGCTGCGGCTGTGGCGCGGACATGGGTCTGGGCGTGGACTTGGAGGTGGATGTGGGCATGGACACCACCGTCGCCCGCGCCCGATCACCGGGTCCAACACCTTCTCCGCCCCGATTCACGCACTCCCGTTGTAAGTTCGGCGGATGCCCGCCCACCTCGACCCGCGCCTGCTGCGCGCCTTCGTCGCCGTCGCCGAGGAGCTCCACTTCACGCGCGCCGCGGTCCGCCTCTACGTCGCCCAGCAGGCGCTCAGCCGGGACGTGCGGCGCCTGGAGCGCGAGCTCGGTGCCGACCTGTTCGTGCGCACCACCCGGCAGGTGACGCTGACGGCCGACGGCGAGCGGCTGCTGCCGTACGCGCGCCGGGTCCTTGAGGCGCAGGACGCGCTGCTCGCCGCCTTTGGGCAGGCCCGGCCCCTGCTGGTCGACCTCAACTCCCCGGGCCTGGCCACCGCCCGCCGTGTCCTGTACCGGGCCCGCGAACTCGCCCCCGAGCAGGAGCTGATGGCCCGCTACGAGAGCGGCCTCACCGGAGCCGCGGGCGAGCTGGCCGCCGGGCGCCTGGACGCCTCGTTCGGCCGGTTCGCGGGACTTGACCCGGCGCTGCGGGCCCTGCTGGACCACCAGCCCGTCCGCTACGAGCCGATGGCGGTGGTGCTGCCGGCGGGCCACCGGCTGGCCTCCCTGGCGGCGGTGCCGCTGGCCGCGCTGGCGGGCGAGACGGTGTACGCGGGCGCCGGGAACCCCCGTACGCCGGAGTGGACCGACCTCGCGCGCCGCCTGTTCGACGGACGGGGCGTCGAGATCGCGCCACCCGCCCCGCTGGCCGTCGGTGAAGAGGAGTTCCAGCGGCTGATGGCCAAAACAGGCCACCCCGTCCTCGCCGTGACGGACTTTCCGGCCATGCCAGGCAGCGTGGTGCGGCCCCTGGTCGACCCGGTCCCGCTCTCACCTGTGTCGCTGGTGTGGCGAAAGGGGCTGGTCCATCCCGGATTCGACGCGCTTCGACGGGCCGCGGCCGAACTCGCCGCCGCAGAAAACTGGCTCCGACGGCCGTCCGAGGGATGGATTCCAGCTACCGACGAGGCGGTCATGGCGTCTCACAACTGACACGTGGCCACCACGGATCCTCCACGTGCGCTACATTCATGCCCTGGTAAAGGGGGCGCTCGAACCGGGTGGGGGCCTGGTTCAGCCGACGGGTGCTCGATTCGTAGGCGCACCCGGAACTGTCCCGTGGGGGGTTGTGCGTGCGCGTGAAGAAGTGGCGGGAAGACGCCCAACCGGAGTGGGCCGGTTCGGCATCAGAGACCCAGGCTCTCCCGGAGACCGGGGGAGACACCCAGGCGTTTCCCGAACCCGGAGCGAGCGGAGTCCCCGACGACGCCTTCCGGGCCTTCGGCGACGCCACGCAAGTGCTGAGCGGCGGCCCCGGCGCCTTTGCCCGGACGGACGCCGACCACACCGCCTTCGCCCGGACCGACGCCGACCACACCGCCTTCGCCCGGACCGACGCCGACCACACCACCGTGCTTCCTCCGTCGGCCCGGCCCGGGCCCGGCCCCGCCGCCCCGCGCGGCCCCTTGCGTGAGTCCGTCCGCGACCCCTGGCAGACCTCGGGCCGCACGGAGCACACCCACGACCCGCACGAGGTGACCGTCCAACTGGACGCCGTCAGCCTGCGGCAGGACATGGCCCTGCGCGGGGCCAAGGGCGGCGCGGCCGCCGGCGACGGCTCCGACGGGCCCGTCTTCGTCGACGAGTCCGGCCGCCGCAGCCGCCGCTTCCGCCGCATCGGCATGGCCATCGGCCTGGCCTGCGCGGTCTACGCCGTCGTCATCGTCACGACCCTGCTCTCCGGCAGCTCCGACGCCCCCTGGCTGCCCGTTCCGGGCCAGCAGGACGACCAGCCCGCCGCCGAGATCGACACCTCCCCGCAGCCCTCCGGCACGGCGGACCCCTCCGCCACCGGCAGCGCCTCGCCCGGCGTGTCGCCCACCACGAGCGACGGCACCACGGCGTCCCCGGGCGCCGCCGGTGTCGCCCCCGGCGCGTCCGGGGACGCCGGGCAGTCGGGCGCCTCCGCGGACCCCCAGCCGTCGGCCAGCACGTCGACGTCGAAGCCGGGGACCGGCGCCAGCGCGCCCGTCCCCTCGCTCTCGGCCGACCCGGTCACCCCGTCGGCCGGCCCCAGCACGGGCGGCAGCACTCCCGCCGGCCCCTCCGAGTCACCCGTCGGCGACGGCGCCGGCCTCGGCACCGGCGCCGTGGCCTACGGACCGAGTACCCCGACGCCCGTCGCCGAGGAACCGGGTACGCCCGCCCTCCCGTCCACGTCCCCGGAGTACCACCTCTGATGGCATCCCGCTCCCGCCGTCGCAGGGCCGCGAACAAGGTCCCCGACGGCTCCCGGCGCCGCGTGCCCATGCGGCTGCTGCTGCCCATGCTCGTGCTCGTCGCCCTGATGGCGATGCTCATGCTGCGCGGCTATGTGCACAGCGAGATCCTCGCCGACCACCGCATCCAGCCCGAGGCAGCCGCCGACAAGGTGCCGGAGAAGATCATCGATGGCGGCCCGGTCATCGACACCCGCAGCGGCCGTACCACCAGCCTGCGGGTGGCCGACCACCACCTCGTCCTCACCTTCGACGACGGCCCCGACCCGACCTGGACGCCCAAGGTCCTGGACGTGCTCAAGGAGCACCACGCGCACGCGGTCTTCTTCGTCACCGGCACCATGGCCTCGCGCTACCCGGAACTGGTCAGGCGCATGGTCGACGAGGGCCACGAGGTCGGCCTGCACACCTTCAACCACCCCGACCTCTCCTTCCAGTCCAAGAAGCGCATCGACTGGGAGCTGTCGCAGAACCAGCTCGCGATCACCGGCGCGGCCGGCATCCGCACCTCGCTGTTCCGCCCGCCGTACTCCTCCTTCGCCGACGCCATGGACGACAAGTCCTGGCCGGTCACCGAGTACATCGGCACCAAGGGCTACATCACGGTCGTCAACAACACCGACAGTGAGGACTGGCAGAAGCCCGGCGTCGACGAGATCATCCGCCGAGCCACTCCCAAGGACGGCAAGGGCGCCATCGTCCTGATGCACGACTCCGGCGGCGACCGCCACCAGACCGTGCAGGCGCTCGACAAGTTCCTGCCCACGCTCCAGGAGCAGGGCTACGAGTTCGACAACCTCACCGAGGCGCTCGGCGCGCCCAGCGCCCACACCAAGGTCGCCGGCGTCGAACTGCTCAAGGGCAAGGCGTGGATCTTCCTGGTCAGCGCGGCGGACAACATCACCGGAGTGCTCGTCGTCGGCCTCGCGGTGATCGGCGCCCTGGTCATCTCCCGCTTCGTGCTGATGCTGCTGCTCTCCGGCATGCATGCCCGCCGGGTGCGCCGCCGGCGCTTCAGCTGGGGACCGCCGGTGACCGAACCGGTATCGGTGCTGGTGCCCGCGTACAACGAGGCGAAGTGCATCGAGAACACGGTCCGCTCCCTGATGGCGAGCGAGCACCCGATCGAGGTCATCGTCATCGACGACGGCTCCAGCGACGGCACCGCGCGGATCGTGGAGGCGATGGGCCTGCCCAACGTCCGTGTCGTCCGGCAGCTCAACGCGGGCAAGCCGGCCGCCCTCAACCGGGGCCTGGCCAACGCCCGTTACGACATCATCGTGATGATGGACGGCGACACGGTCTTCGAGCCGGCCACCGTCCGCGAGCTGGTGCAGCCCTTCGGCGACCCCAAGGTCGGCGCCGTCGCCGGCAACGCCAAGGTCGGCAACCGCGACTCGCTCATCGGCGCCTGGCAGCACATCGAGTACGTGATGGGCTTCAACCTCGACCGCCGCATGTACGACATCCTGCGCTGCATGCCGACGATCCCCGGCGCCGTCGGGGCGTTCCGCAGGTCGGCCCTGGAGCGGGTCGGCGGCATGAGCGACGACACGCTCGCCGAGGACACCGACATCACCATGGCGATGCACCGCGACGGCTGGCGGGTCGTCTACGCCGAGAAGGCGCGGGCGTGGACCGAGGCCCCGGAGTCGGTGCAGCAGCTGTGGTCCCAGCGCTACCGCTGGTCGTACGGCACCATGCAGGCGATCTGGAAGCACCGCAAGGCGCTGGTGGAGCGGGGCCCGTCGGGCCGCTTCGGCCGCGTCGGACTGCCGCTGGTCTCCCTGTTCATGGTGGTGGCGCCGCTGCTGGCCCCGCTGATCGACGTGTTCCTGTTGTACGGCGTGGTGTTCGGCCCGACGCAGAAGACGATCGTGGCCTGGCTGGGCGTCCTGGCGATCCAGGCCGTGTGCGCCGCCTACGCGTTCCGTCTCGACAAGGAACGCATGACCCACCTCATCTCGCTGCCCCTGCAGCAGATCCTCTACCGCCAGCTCATGTACGTCGTGCTGCTCCAGTCCTGGATCACGGCGCTCACCGGCGGCCGCCTGCGCTGGCAGAAGCTGCGGCGCACGGGTGTCGTCGAGGCGCCGGGAGGCCCGGTGCCACGCCAGCGGACTGCGACCAGCAGCAGTGATCGGAGGCCCGTGGCATGACCCACGGATACACGACCGGGACCCCGGAGTCGACGCCGTCCTACGGCTTCCCGCAGCAGCGGACCGCGCAGGCGGCGCCCGCCGCCCCCGACACCGTGCCCGCGCCCGAGACTGCGCCCGCGCCAGCGCCGAAGAAGCCGGGCCGCGACCGCTACCTGGACCTGCTGCGCTCCATCGCCCTGGTCCGCGTGGTCGTCTACCACCTGTTCGGCTGGGCCTGGCTGACAGTGCTGTTCCCCTCCATGGGCGTGATGTTCGCGCTGGCGGGCTCCCTGATGGCGCGGTCTCTGAACCGCCCCGCGGTGAGCGTGATCAAGAGCCGCGTCCGGCGCCTGCTGCCTCCCCTGTGGGCGTTCAGCGCGGTGGCGCTGGCGCTGATGTTCCTGGGCGGCTGGAACCCGGTGAAGGACCCCGACCACGGCGGCACCTGGGGCATCGTCGACCTGATCAACTACGTGATCCCGATCGGCGCCCCGCCCTTCCCCTGGCACATCGGCTCCAAGTCGGGCCTGCTGGAGGACACCTGGGCCGTCCAGGCATGCGGCCCGCTGTGGTACCTGCGCGCCTACCTGTGGTTCGTGGTGGCGTCCCCGCTGCTGCTGTGGGCGTTCCGCAAGGCGCCGTGGCCGACGCTGCTGGCTCCCCTCGGCCTGACCGCCATCGTCGGCACGGGCCTGGTGACCATTCCCGGCGAGACCGGCAACGCGGTCAGCGACTTCGCGGTCTTCGGCGGTTGCTGGGTCCTGGGCTTCGCCCACCACGAGGGCGTCCTGCAGCGCGTCCCGCGCTACATCGCCATCTCCTGCTCGGCGCTGATCATGGCCTTCGGCCTGTGGTGGGCCTCCGGCCACCTGGGCCCCGACGGCTGGGACCTCAACGACATCCCGCTGGCGCAGGCGACCTGGTCCTTCGGCTTCGTCGTGATCCTGCTCCAGTACTCCCCGTCGTGGCAGGAACTGCCGGGCAAGCTGGCCCGATGGGACAAGCTGGTGACGCTGTCCAACAACCGCGCGGTCACCATCTACCTGTGGCACAACATGCTGATCATGGCCACGGTCCCGATCATCGACCAGGCGTACAACCTGCCGTTCATGCAGAGCGACCGCGCGGTGGCGGCGCTGGACTCCACGTACACGCTGTGGATGTTCTTCCTGGTCTGGCCGCTGATCGGCCTGTGCATCCTGGCCTTCGGCTGGATCGAGGACTTCGCGGCGAAGCGCAGCCCCCGCCTGTGGCCGGACGGCCACCGCAACAAGCGCCCACAGCCCAAGGCCGTAGGACACCGAGCCTGACAGCCCCGCTCGCCCCCGCGAGCCCCGGCACCACATCATGGGCCGCCCGGATTCCTCCGGGTGGCCCTTTGCCTGTGCAGCGCGCGAATGGCCGCAACGCATCCCTTGCCGCACTCGGATCATATACGGCGAAATGCAAAATTCTCCGGGCCGATCAAAATGGAAAACAGGCCCGAATTGCGATCACGGCAACATGATGATTTCGTCTTTTAGGATCAAACCCAAGTCGGAGTGGCGGAGGATATACTGCGGTTTCCGCTAGATCGGCCAGTAGCCGCAGTGCAGCATTCGAGCGCAAAGAGGGCAAAGGGTGGGAGTCAACGGCACGGGGGTCGCGACACAAAAGAGCTCGCCGACGGCGGCGAAGCCATCACCGGCCTGGGTCTACTGCGTGACCAGGCCGAGGTGTTCGGCCTGGTGGCCTCCACTACGACCAGCGTGGCGGCTGCCGGCGGAAATTCGTGGACGCCTGACTTGAGTCACGTCACTCCTTCTCACCCCGCCGCCCGCTCACCTCGAACCACAGCAGCTTTCCGGCACGCCGTTCCAGGGCACATGGGATACGGCGGCCCCACCACGGTGCGGGCTCAGCTTCACCACCTGCTGGAGATGAGCCGGTTCGAGCACGTGACCGTGCGGGTGATCCCGTTCGGCAAGGGGTCCTTCCCCGGTACGGGACAGTCCATCGACTATCTGGTGGGGCCGGTCCCGCAGCTCGACACCGTCCAGTTGGACGCCCACCACGGCTGTGAGTTCCTCGATGCGGAGGCCCAGTTGGAGAAATACCGTCTGGTTCTCGACCGTATGGAGGCGAACGCTCTCAAGCCCGCAGAGTCCCGTGACCTCATCCACCGCATCGCCCAGACCATCTGAGGTAACCGTGTCAGAACTGCACTGGAAGAAGTCCACCTACAGCCCCGACGCCTCGAACTGCGTGGAAATAGCCACCACCCCCTCCGCCATACACGTCCGCGACTCCAAGCATCCCACCGCCCCGCATCTCACCGTCACCCCCACCACCTGGACGGCGTTCCTGTCCTACGCCACCCAGGCTCGGAGGCGCGGCGTGCGGCCGTGACCTCTCATCCCGTCCCCGCGCCGGGTGAGAGCAACGTTCCTTCGCGGTCACCCGGTGCCACAGGGCGGAAACGCGCCCTCCCTACCTTCGGGAACCACCGAGCCCGAAGCGCACCGTGGAGGCGTCATGACAGCCCCGAGTACTGCCCCCGCACCCCCGAGCAGGGGCGGCCGCTGGATCCAGCACTGGGATCCCGAGAACGAGACCTTCTGGAACGAGACCGGGGAGAGGACCGCCAAGCGCAACCTCCTCTTCTCCGTCCTGTCCGAGCACATCGGGTTCTCCGTGTGGACCCTGTGGTCCGTGCTGGTGCTCTTCATGGGCCCGGAGTACGGGCTGACCCCCGCCGACAAGTTCCTGCTCACCTCGATGGTGACGCTGGTCGGAGCTGTCGCCCGGGTCCCCTACACCTTCGCCGTCGCGATCTTCGGCGGCCGCAACTGGACCGTCATCTCGGCCGGTCTGCTGCTCGTCCCGACGATCGCCGCCTTCGCCGTCATGGAGCCGGGGACCTCCTTCTCCACCTTCCTGCTGGTCGGCCTGCTGGCCGGCGTCGGCGGCGGCAACTTCGCCTCCTCCATGACCAACATCAACGCCTTCTTCCCGCTCCGGAAGAAGGGCTGGGCGCTCGGGCTCAACGCGGGCGGCGGCAACATCGGCGTGCCGGTCATCCAGCTGGCCGCCCTCGCCATCATCGGCGCGAGCGGCGGGCCGCGCGTGCTGCTCGGGATCTACATCCCGCTGATCGTCGTCGCCGCCGCCCTCGCCGCCCTCTTCATGGACAACATCGAGAACGTCAGGAACGACACCGGCGCCGCCCGGGACGCCGCGAAGGACCCGCACACCTGGATCATGTCCTTCCTCTACATCGGCACCTTCGGGTCGTTCATCGGGTACTCCTTCGCCTTCGGTCAGGTGCTCACCAACCAGTTCGGGCGCACCCCGCTGCAGGCCGCCTACGTCACCTTCATCGGCCCGCTGCTCGGCTCGCTGATCCGGCCCGTGGGCGGCTGGCTCGCCGACCGGTACGGCGGCGCGAGGATCACCCTGTACAACTTCGTCGCCATGGGCGCCGCGACCGCGGTGCTGATCGTCGCCTCGATGGAGAAGTCGCTGGCGCTGTTCACCGCCGCGTTCGTGGTCCTGTTCGTGCTCACCGGCCTCGGCAACGGCTCCACGTACAAGATGATCCCCGGCATCTTCCAGACCAAGGCCCTCGCCAAGGGGCTTCAGGGCGAGGCGGCGGCCGCGTACGGGCGGCGGCTGTCCGGGGCCTCGATGGGGCTCATCGGCGCGGTCGGCGCGCTCGGCGGCGTCGGCATCAACCTCGCCTTTCGCCAGTCCTTCCTCTCCTACGGCTCCGGCACCGGCGCGTTCGTCGCCTTCCTGGCCTGCTACGCCCTCTGCTTCGCGGTGACCTGGGCCGTATACCTTCGCCGCTCGGCCGCCACGGCGCAGTCCCCCGCCGCCGCGGAGACGAAGCCGCAGCTCAGCTATGCCGAGGTGTGACGTAACACCGGCGACATCAAGCCGAACCGAGCCTGTCACTCGCCGTTGACAGGCTCGTTCGGTATGCAGGATCCGCGACCATCGCCTGCACGACGACTCGAGTTCGGGACGAGAGCCATGTACGACGAACAGCAGCGACCGGACCACGGCCCCCTGGCGGGCTTCACCGTGGGCGTCACGGCCGCGCGCCGCGCCGACGAACTGGGGGCGCTGCTGCAGCGACGGGGAGCCGCCGTCCTGCACGCACCCGCCCTGCGCATCGTGCCGCTCGCCGACGACGGCGAACTGCTGGCGGCGACGGAGGCCCTGATCGACCGGGCGCCGGACGTCGTGGTGGCCACCACCGCGATCGGCTTCCGCGGCTGGGTGGAGGCCGCCGAGGGCTGGGGCCTGGGCGAGCCGCTCCTGCGGCGGCTGCGGGAGGTCGAACTGCTCGCCCGCGGGCCCAAGGTGAAGGGCGCCGTCCGCGCGGCTGGGCTGACCGAGGAGTGGTCGCCGTCCAGCGAGTCCATGGCGGAGGTGCTCGACCGGCTGCTGGAGGAAGGGGTCGACGGGCGCCGCGTCGCCGTACAGCTGCACGGCGAGCCGCTGCCGGGGTTCGTGGAGTCGCTGCGGGCCGCGGGAGCGGAGGTCGTCGGGGTCCCGGTGTACCGGTGGATGCCGCCGGAGGACATCGGGCCGGTGGACCGGCTGCTGGACGCCACCGTCTCCCGCGGCCTCGACGCGCTCACCTTCACCAGCGCACCGGCGGCGGCCTCGCTGCTGTCGCGGGCCGAGGAGCGCGGGCTGCTGACGGAGCTGACCGACGCCCTCCGCCACGACGTGCTGCCGGCCTGCGTCGGCCCGGTCACCGCGCTGCCGTTGCAGTCCCGCGGCATCGACACCGTCCAGCCGGAACGGTTCCGGCTCGGCCCGCTGGTGCAGCTGCTGTGCCTGGAACTGCCCGGCCGGGCACGGGCCCTGCCGGTCGCCGGGCACCGGGTGGAGATCCGCGGGCACGCCGTGCTGGTGGACGGCGAGCTGAGGCCGGTGCCGCCGGCCGGGATGTCGCTGCTGCGGGCGCTGTCCCGGCGGCCGGGGTGGGTGGTGGCGCGGTCGGAGCTGCTGCGGGCGCTGCCGGGCGCCGGCCGCGACGAGCACGCGGTGGAGACGGCGATGGCCCGGCTGCGGACGGCACTCGGGGCGCCGAAGCTGATCCAGACGGTGGTGAAACGCGGCTACCGGCTCGCCCTGGACCCGGCCGCGGACGCGAAGTACGCCGACGCCTGACCCCGGCCGGGCTGTCGACCCGAGCGGCCCCGCGCGCCCTCGCCGGTACGAGGGGTTCCGGCGCTGTGAGCGGAGGGGCACTGTAGGAGGGAGACGGTTTCCCGGCCCCTTCACTGGCGTCCCACCGGCCCCCCGCGCGGCCGGGGTGACCCCGAGGCGGTGACAGGCACATGGCACTGGGTACGGCCACGGCCCCGTACGAGCTGCGGTTCGACGCCGGGCGGATCTGCCTCGATCTGCTCGCGACCACCCATCCCGAGGAACGGTTCGACTCCCTCGACGCGCTGCGCGCCTGGATCGCCGGAGCGGGACTCGTGCCGGACGGCACGCCGTTGGCGCACGCGGACACCGGCTGGCTCACCGCCTTCCGTGAACTACGCGACGAGGTGAGCCGGCTGGTGCACGCCGGCCTTGCGCCCGAGTCCGATTCCGAGTCCCGTCCGGCGCCCGGCGCCGCGCTCGGCCGGGTCAACGAGATCGCGCGTACGGCGCCCCCGGCCCCGCGCGCCGTGCCGGGCCGGGACGGCATGCTCGTACGGGAGTTGGACGGGCCGCCCGAGTGCGGGCAACTGCTCGGCGCGGTCGCCCGGGACGCCGTGGAGCTGCTGACGGACCCCGTCGCGCGGGCCCGGCTGCGGCAGTGCGAGGGCGACAACTGTCCGATCGTCTACCTGGATTCGTCCCGGGGGCGCAGGCGGCGCTGGTGCTCCAGCGAGGTCTGCGGGAACCGCGAACGGGTGGCCCGGCACCGGCGGCGGGCGGCGCTCACCCGTTCCTGACCCGAGGACCGACCTCCCGGGGCGCTCCTGGCGGACCGTTATGCGGCTTCTGTGAGAAGACAGTTGATGTGATGTCTGTTACATCCTGTTTACCTGTGAGGCTGTAGATGCGTCCGGCCTCCGCTCGACTCGCCGCTGTCGATGTGGCGGATATGTGAAGGTCCAGCGGTGGGAATGTGCTCCCTTGTCCCTCTCGTCACGTCACTCGCCAGAAAACTGTCGCCTCTCTTTGAACAGGCCGCGCATCCCCTGCGTACCCGTGCACGAGCGACCGACTGGGGGAACCCCCGGACACCGGAGGTGGGCGTGCGCAAGGATGCGGCCGTGGCCAATGAACGTGGATCGAGGGCCCGACATCGCATGTCCCAGCCCTCGGAACCTGACGAGGAGCTGATGCGTGCCCTGTACAGGGAACACGCCGGACCCTTGCTCGCATACGTGCTGCGCCTGGTCGCGGGAGACCGGCAGCGCGCCGAGGACGTGGTCCAGGAAACACTCATCCGTGCCTGGAAGAACGCCGGTCAGCTCAACAGGGCGACCGGATCGGTACGCCCCTGGCTGGTGACGGTCGCACGGCGCATCGTCATCGACGGCCACCGCAGCCGGCAGGCCCGGCCGCAGGAGGTCGATCCGTCGCCGCTGGAGGTCATCCCCGCGGAGGACGAGATCGACAAGGCGCTGTGGCTTATGACGTTGTCCGACGCGCTCGACGACCTGACCCCGGCCCACCGGGAAGTGCTCGTCGAGACGTACTTCAAGGGGCGTACCGTCAATGAGGCGGCCGAGACGCTGGGCATACCCAGCGGCACAGTCCGGTCCCGGGTGTTCTACGCCCTGCGTTCGATGAAGCTGGCGCTGGAGGAGCGGGGGGTGACGGCGTGATGAGTGTTTACGGGGGATTCGGAGCGAGCGGTACGGGTATGTCTGGCCCTATGCAGGGATCTCCGGTGCCGAACGAGCATGAGACCGTCGGCGCCTACGCACTCGGCATCCTCGACGACGTCGAGGCGACCGCGTTCGAAGCGCACCTCGCCGGCTGCGAGTGGTGCGCCCAGCAGCTCGACGAACTCGCCGGGATGGAGCCGATGCTGGCCGCGCTCGCGGACCTGCCGGGCTCCGGTTCGCCCGCGATCGGCGAGTCGCTGTCCGCCAAGCCCAGCCCACGGCTCGCGGAGAAGCTCGTCGACGAGGTCGTGGTGCGCCGCAAGACCAGGACCCGCCGCAACTTCTTCGCGCTCGCGGCGTCGGTCGCGCTGATCGCCGGAGGCCCGCTCGCGGTGCTCGCGGCCAGTGGCGGCTCGAACGACAACAGCGGCACCCAGGCCGCGGGACCCGCCCAGGCGGCGTTCCAGACCATGAGCGACCGGGTCTCGGCGACCGACCCGAGCACGCACGTCAGCGCGACGGTCGCGGTGGAGAAGAAGGACTGGGGCACCCACGCCGTCCTGCAGCTGAAGAACGTCAAGGGGCCGCTCAAGTGCTCCCTGATCGCCGTCGGCAAGAACGGCGAGCGCGAGACGGTGACCTCCTGGTCCGTCCCCAACTGGGGCTACGGCATCGAAGGCGCCAAGACGGAGCAGGCCCGCAACCCGCTCTACGTCCACGGCGGCGCGGCCTTCACCCCGAACCAGATCGACCACTTCGAGGTCATGACCTTCGACGGCAAGAAGCTCGTCGCGGTCGACGCGTAGCGCCTGTCCGGCGGACCGGGCGGCCGGCACGTGCCGCCTGCCGGCGGTGGACGGTGCCGTGTGTGCCGCGCGGACGGTGCGCGCCGTGACCCGGGGGAGGGCAGCGGCGCCGACCGGCCGTCGACGGTGTCGTGCGTGCTGCCGACCGGCCGTGGACGGCGCCGTGCCGCCCGCCCGCCCGTCGCGGACGGTGCGCGCCGTGACCGGGGGAGGGCAGCGGCGCCGACCGGCCGTCGACGGTGTCGTGCGTGTCGCCCGGTCGGCCGTCGATGGCGCTGTGCGTGCCGCCCGCCCGTCGCGGACGGTGCGTGCCGTGACCGGGGGAGGGCGGCGGTGCCTGTCGGCCTTGGACGGTGCCGTGCGTGCCGCCCGCCCGCCGTCGACGGCGCCGTGCGTGCCGCCGGCCGGTCGCCGACGGTGCGCGCCGCGTCCGCGGGAGGGCGGTGGTGGCTCGCCGCCCGAGTGAGCGTGGGGAGCCGGCGGCCGACGATGCCACCTCCCCGTAGCTTCCACCGGCCCCCTTCGCGTACGGTTGACGGCTGCCCAGCACGTCAGAAGGGGGCCCGGTGGCCGCTCAGGCTCAAGAATCCGCGGTCGGCTCGGTTCACGACTCCGCCCACGACTCGGTGCGTGACCGAGAGATCGACATCGAACAGGAACACCTGGACCGGGTGTACCGGCGCCTCGAGGAGAAGATCCACGAAGCCGAGTTCCTGATGAACGACGCGGCCAAGCGCGGCCAGGTGGGCACCCCCGGCGCGCTCGCCGAGCGGGACGCCCAGGTCTTCCGGGCGGGGATCCACCTCAACCGGCTCAACAGCGAGTTCGAGGACTTCCTCTTCGGCCGCATCGACCTGCTGCTCGGCAAGGACGGCAAGAAGGGCCCCGACGGCGCCTACACCGCCGTCGAGCCCGCCGAGGGCGCGGTGCGGGCCGACAACACCGCCGACATCGCCGAGACCCTGCACATCGGCCGCATCGGCGTCCTCGACCAGGACTACTCCCCGCTGGTCATCGACTGGCGGGCCCCGGCCGCGGCCCCCTTCTACCGCTCCACCCCGGTCGACCCGGGGCGGGTCGTCCGGCGCCGCGTCATCCGCTCCAAGGGCCGCAAGGTGCTCGGCGTCGAGGACGACCTCATGCGCCCGGAGCTGACGGCCTTCCTCGACGGCCGTGAGCTGCCCGTCATCGGCGACGGCGCCCTGATGGCCGCCCTCGGCCGGGCCCGCAGCCACACCATGCGGGACATCGTCGCCTCCATCCAGGCCGAGCAGGACCTGGTCATCCGCGCCCCCGCCGCCTCCGTCACCTACGTCGAGGGCGGCCCCGGCACCGGCAAGACGGCCGTCGCCCTGCACCGCGCCGCCTACCTCCTCTACCAGGACCGGCGCCGGTACGCGGGCGGCATCCTGATCGTCTCCCCGACCCCGCTGCTGGTGGCGTACACCGAGGGCGTGCTGCCCTCCCTCGGCGAGGAGGGCCAGGTCGCCATCCGGGCGGTCGGCTCACTCGTCGACGGCGCCGAGGCCACCCTGTACGACTCCCCGGCCGTGGCCCGCGCCAAGGGCTCGTCCCGCATGCTCAGGGTGCTGCGCAAGGCCGCGCGCGGAGCCCTGGAGCTGAACGGTTCGCCGGACCGGCTCCGGGTGGTCGCCTTCGGCCGCCGGCTGGAACTGGAGGCCGCGGAGCTCGACCACGTCCGGCGCACCGCCCTCGGCGGCACCGCCCCCGTCAACCTGCTGCGCCCGCGCGCCCGCCGGCTGCTCCTCGACGCGCTGTGGGCGCAGTCGGGCGCCGGCACCCGGCACACCGACCCGGAGCTGGCCGCCGAGCTGCGCTCCTCCTTCGACGAGGACATCACCTCCGAGGACTCCTTCACCGAGTTCCTCGACGCCTGGTGGCCGGAGCTGACGCCGGGGGACGTGCTGGCGGCGATGGCGGACGAGAGACGGCTCGGCCGCTGGGCCCGACGCGTCCTCAACCCCGGCGAGGTCCGCAGGGTCGCCCGCTCGCTCCGGCGCGAGGGCCACACCGCGCACGACATCGCCCTGCTGGACGAGCTGCACGCGATCCTCGGCGTCCCGGCCCGCCCGAAGCGCCGGCGCGAGCTGGACCCGCTGGACCAGCTGACCGGACTGGAGGAACTGATGCCGGTCCGCGAGGAGTCGCAGCGCGAGCGGGCCGAGCGGCTGGCGCAGGAGCGCACCGAGTACGCGCACGTCATCGTCGACGAGGCCCAGGACCTCACGCCGATGCAGTGGCGCATGGTCGGCCGCCGCGGCCGGCACGCCACCTGGACGGTCGTCGGCGACCCGGCGCAGTCGTCCTGGTCGGACGTCGACGAGGCGGCCGAGGCCCGCGACGAGGCCCTCGGCACCCGTCCGCGCCGCCGCTTCACGCTCACCGTGAACTACCGCAACCCCTCCGAGATCGCCGAACTGGCGGCCAAGGTGCTGGCCCTCGCCATGCCGGGAGCGCAGGCCCCGTCCGCCGTCCGCTCCACGGGCGTGCGGCCCCGCTTCACCGTGGCGCGCGAGACGCTGGGCGAGACGGTCCGCGCGGAGGCCGCCCGGCTGCTGGACCTCGTCGACGGCACGGTGGGCGTCGTGGTCGCCATGAACCGGCGCGCGGAGGCGGCCCGCTGGCTGACCGGGCTGGGTGACCGGGTGGTGCCGCTGGGCAGCCTGGAGGCCAAGGGCCTGGAGTACGACGCGACGGTCGTCGTCTCCCCGGCCGAGATCGCCGACGAGTCCCCGGCCGGCCTGCGGGTGCTGTACGTCGCCCTGACCCGGGCGACCCAGCAGCTGACCGTCGTATCGGGGGAGCGGGACGAGCCGGACGCGTCCGGGATCCCGGATCTGCTGAGGGACTGAGGACATCCGCTCGGGGAACGAAGGGATCCGTTCAGGGACCGAGAGAAGGAACTCGCCGTACGGGAATGGCCATCCGGGATCCGTTTGTTAGCCTGGGTGTGGCACCGGCCCGATCCAAGCCCCCGGGCCCAACCTTCGTCGCTACGAGCGACCACTTGCCGCGAGGCGAGCATGGCGGGTCGGTGTCATAGACCGCAGAAGAGGTCCGCGTCCACTCCGGCGCGGACCTCTTCGCGTTCTCCCGTTCCCCCGCCCCGGTCAGAGGGGCCCGCTGTGAACAAAACGTCCGCAATCCCGTCCCGCTAACGCCTACTCGGCAGTAGGTGCGACGATCGGACGGCATACAGCGTCACCCGGTGAAAGCAGAGGAAGTCGGTCATGGCAACGGCGCCCAGCGTCTCCTACTCGATGACGGTCCGGCTGGAGGTGCCCGCGAGCGGAACCGCCGTCTCGCAGCTCACCACCGCTGTGGAGTCCTCCGGAGGCTCGGTGACCGGCCTCGACGTGACCGCGTCCGGCCACGAGAAGCTGCGCATCGACGTCACCATCGCGGCCACCTCCACCGCGCACGCCGAGGAGATCGTCGAGGAGCTGCGCGGCATCGAGGGCGTCACGCTCGGCAAGGTCTCGGACCGTACCTTCCTGATGCACCTCGGCGGCAAGATCGAGATGGCGTCGAAGCACCCGATCCGCAACCGCGACGACCTCTCCATGATCTACACGCCCGGTGTGGCCCGCGTCTGCATGGCCATCGCCGAGAACCCCGAGGACGCCCGCCGCCTGACCATCAAGCGCAACTCCGTTGCGGTCGTGACCGACGGTTCGGCCGTGCTGGGCCTGGGCAACATCGGCCCGAAGGCCGCGCTGCCGGTCATGGAGGGCAAGGCCGCCCTCTTCAAGCGGTTCGCCGGCATCGACGCCTGGCCGATCTGCCTCGACACCCAGGACTCCGACGCGATCGTCGAGATAGTGAAGGCCATCGCCCCGGGCTTCGCCGGCATCAACCTCGAGGACATCTCCGCCCCGCGCTGCTTCGAGATCGAGGCCCGGCTGCGCGAGGCCCTCGACATCCCCGTCTTCCACGACGACCAGCACGGCACCGCGATCGTCGTCCTGGCCGCGCTGAAGAACGCGCTGCGCTGCACCGGCAAGGCGATCGAGGCCATCAGGGTCGTGATGTCCGGCGCCGGCGCGGCCGGCACGGCCATCCTGAAGCTGCTGCTGGCCGCGGGCGTGAAGAACGCCGTCGTCGCCGACATCCACGGTGTGGTGCACGCCGGCCGCGAGGACCTGGTCCGGGCCGCCGCCGACTCGCCGCTGCGCTGGATCGCCGACAACACCAACCCCGAGGGCCTGACCGGCACCCTGAAGGAAGCGGTGCGCGGCGCCGACGTGTTCATCGGCGTCTCCGCCCCGAACGTCCTGGACGGCGGCGACGTGGCCGCGATGGCCGACGGCGCGATCGTGTTCGCGCTCGCGAACCCGGACCCCGAGATCGACCCGGCGGTCGCCCGGCAGACCGCCGCCGTCGTGGCCACCGGCCGCTCCGACTTCCCCAACCAGATCAACAACGTGCTGGTCTTCCCCGGCGTCTTCCGCGGCCTGCTGGACGCCCAGTCCCGCACGGTCAACACGGAGATGATGCTGGCGGCGGCGACCGCGCTGGCGGAGGTGGTGACCGAGGACGAGCTGAACCCCAACTACATCATTCCGAGCGTCTTCAACGACAAGGTCGCGGGTGCCGTGGCCGGCGCGGTGCGGGAGGCGGCGAAGGCGGCGGCCGCCGTGTCGTAGGCGTGCCGCATCGGTGCCGTACGGTGCCGGGGCTGTGAGCATCGCCACCCCCGGCCCGCCCCGGCGCGTCGCGGAACCGAGCCCCGACGGCCGCACTCTAGGGTTGCGGGCACGCGCGAGCCTTTCCGTGTGACTCCCCAGGGTGGTTGCACGACTCCTACGGGTGCGCGGATTGGCTTTCCCGCCGCAGGTAGGGGCAGGATGCGTCCCTGGGCGCGAGCGCATCGGCTTTCACAGCGCCTGACATGCGGCTCCGCCGCGTGGCACGCCTCAACGGCAAGAAGAACACGGGAGTAAGAACATGAACCGCAGTGAGCTGGTGGCCGCGCTGGCCGACCGTGCCGAGGTGACCCGCAAGGACGCCGACGCCGTTCTGGCCGCGTTCGCCGAGACCGTCGGCGAGATCGTCGCCAAGGGCGACGAGAAGGTCACCATCCCCGGCTTCCTGACCTTCGAGCGCACCCACCGTGCCGCTCGCACCGCGCGCAACCCGCAGACCGGCGACCCGATCCAGATCCCGGCCGGTTACAGCGTGAAGGTGTCCGCGGGCTCCAAGCTCAAGGAAGCCGCCAAGGGCAAGTAGTCACCCCGCCGGCGTGTCCCGGGACGACGCGCCAGGCCCTGTAGACGCCAATGGGGCGGCCACCCGGTCGGGTGGCCGCCCCATCGTCCGTGTCGTCGCCCGCTTCCCTAGCCGAGCGCCTTGCCCGGCAGCTCCACCTTCGCGCCCAGCTCGACGAGCTTCTCCATGAAGTTCTCGTAGCCGCGGTTGATCAGGTCGATGCCGTGCACGCGGGAGGTGCCCTGGGCCGCGAGCGCGGCGATCAGGTACGAGAACCCGCCGCGCAGGTCGGGGATGACCAGGTCGGCGCCCTGGAGCTTGGTGGGCCCCGAGACGACCGCCGAGTGCAGGAAGTTGCGCTGCCCGAAGCGGCAGTCGGAGCCGCCCAGGCACTCGCGGTAGAGCTGGATGTGGGCGCCCATCTGGTTGAGCGCGGAGGTGAAGCCGAGCCGGGACTCGTAGACCGTCTCGTGGATGATGGACAGGCCGGTCGCCTGGGTGAGCGCCACCACCAGCGGCTGCTGCCAGTCCGTCTGGAAGCCGGGGTGCACGTCCGTCTCCAGGGCGATGGACTTCAGCTGCCCGCCCGGGTGCCAGAACCGGATGCCCTCGTCGTCGATCTCGAAGGCGCCGCCCACCTTGCGGTAGGTGTTGAGGAACGTCATCATCGAGCGCTGCTGGGCGCCGCGGACGTAGATGTCGCCCTCGGTCGCGAGCGCCGCGGACGCCCAGGAGGCGGCCTCCAGGCGGTCGGGCAGGGCGCCGTGGTTGTAGCCGCCGAGCCGGTCCACACCGGTGATGCGGATCGTGCGGTCGGTGTCCATCGCGATGATCGCGCCCATTTTCTGCAGGACGCAGATCAGGTCCTCGATCTCCGGCTCGACGGCCGCGTTCGACAGCTCCGTCACGCCCTCGGCGAGGACGGCCGTCAGCAGCACCTGCTCGGTCGTGCCGACGGACGGGTACGGCAGCCGGATCTTCGTGCCGCGCAGCCGCTGCGGCGCCTCCAGGTACTGCCCGTCGGCCCGCTTCTCGATCTTCGCGCCGAACTGGCGCAGCACGTCGAAGTGGAAGTCGATGGGCCGGCCGCCGATGTCGCAGCCGCCGAGGCCGGGGATGAACGCGTGCCCGAGCCGGTGCAGCAGCGGGCCGCAGAACAGGATCGGGATGCGGCTCGACCCCGCGTGGGCATCGATGTCGGCGACGTTCGCGCTCTCGACGTGGGTCGGATCGAGCACCAGCTCGCCCGGCTCCTCACCTGGACGGACCGTCACCCCGTGCAGCTGCAGCAGACCGCGTACGACACGCACGTCACGGATGTCCGGCACGTTGCGCAGTCGACTCGGCCCACTGCCCAGCAGGGCGGCGACCATGGCCTTCGGTACGAGGTTCTTCGCACCGCGGACACGGATCTCGCCCTCCAGCGGGGTTCCGCCGTGGACAAGCAGTACGTCGTCATTGCCGTTGACGGTCATGTATCTCGCGTTCCGATGAGTGGGGCAGGGCCAGAAGGGAAAGGGTAATCGCCGCCCACCCCCCTTCAGTAAGCCCGAGAACGACCCAGCCTTGTCATAGCTGTGTCACAACACGAACCGTTCCCCGCCGGGCACACGCGGTCACCACCCCGTTCGTGCGCCCGGCGTGCTCCGAACCGTCCTGAGGTGCACTCACCCCCTTACCCGCATTGCCTCCCCACTCCGGCGGAAGATGCGGGATCATGTCTGGCATGACCGAGGTGTCCTCGCTCACAGGGCGGCTGCTCGTGGCAACGCCCGCCCTGGCGGACCCGAACTTCGACCGTGCGGTGGTGCTCCTTCTCGACCACGACGAGGAGGGTTCCCTCGGTGTCGTCCTCAACCGTCCGACCCCGGTGGACGTGGGCGACATCCTGGAGGGCTGGGCGGACCTCGCCGGCGAACCCGGCGTCGTCTTCCAGGGCGGCCCGGTGTCGCTGGACTCGGCCCTCGGCGTGGCCGTCATCCCGGGCGGGGCGGCCGGGGAACGGGCCCCGCTGGGCTGGCGCCGGGTGCACGGCGCGATCGGCCTCGTCGACCTGGAGGCGCCGCCGGAGCTGCTCGCCTCGGCCCTCGGCTCCCTGCGGATCTTCGCCGGGTACGCCGGCTGGGGCCCGGGGCAACTGGAGGACGAGCTGGCGGAGGGCGCCTGGTACGTCGTCGAGTCCGAGCCCGGCGACGTCTCCTCGCCGTCCCCGGAGCGGCTCTGGCGCGAGGTGCTGCGCCGCCAGCGCAGCGAACTGGCGATGGTGGCCACGTACCCGGACGACCCTTCGCTCAACTGATGGGTGTGAGCTTCAGTACTCTTGGCGGCATGAGCACTCTCGAGCCCGAGCGCGGGACTGGTACGGGGACCCTCGTAGAGCCGACACCGCAGGTGTCGCACGGCGACGGCGACCACGAGCGCTTCGCCCACTACGTCCAGAAGGACAAGATCATGGCGAGCGCTCTCGACGGCACTCCCGTCGTGGCGCTGTGCGGCAAGGTGTGGGTGCCGGGCCGCGACCCGAAGAAGTACCCCGTGTGCCCCATGTGCAAGGAGATCTACGAGTCCATGGGCAGCGGCGGCGACGACAAGGGCGACGGCGGCAAGTAGCCCGTACCGCCAGACGTTCGCGAGCCCCCCGGAGCGCGGTTCCGCGCGCCCCGGGGGGTCTTCGTGTCTCCTGGCGGCGAAGTGGTCGAGACCTCTTGTGGGCGGGTTCCCGCACTCCGTAGCCTCCGTAGGGCCTCTGTGACGCGAAGCGAGTCTCGGTGGCGCGAAGCGAGCCTCCGTGGCGCGAAGCGGGCCTCGGTGGCGGTAGGCGGCACGGCGGCGACCGGTCTCCGGGCCGGTCGGAGCGGTGAAGGGCTGACGCGGTGGACCTGATTCCCGAACCCCGGCAGGCGACGGCCCACCCGGACCGCTTCCTCGAACTCGGCCCCGCCACCGCGCTGGCCGCCGGGGCCGGCACGGAGCGGACGGAACGCTGGCTGCGCGCGACGCTGGGCGCGGCCACCGGCCTGCCGCTGCCTCCCGGGGACCCGGACGCCCCCGGCACGATCCGCCTGTCCGTCCACCCGCGGGTCACCGAGGACCTCGGCGCCGAGGGCTACCGGCTCGCCGTCACGCCGGCCGGCGCGCACCTCGCGGGCGGCGGCCCCGCCGGGGTCTTCTGGGGCGCCCAGACGCTGCGGCAACTGCTGGACCCGGACGCCTTCCGGCGCGCCCCCCTGCCCGGCCGGCGGTGGCGCCTTCCCCTCACGCACATCGAGGACTCGCCCCGTTTCGGCTGGCGCGGCCTCCTGCTCGACGTCGCCCGGCACTTCATGCCCAAGGACGACGTGCTGCGCCACCTCGACCTGATGGCCGCGCACAAACTCAACGTCCTGCACTTCCACCTGACGGACGACCAGGGCTGGCGGCTCGAAATCTTGCGGTACCCGGAACTGACCCGGACCGGCTCCTGGCGGGCGCGCACGAGATTCGGCCACCGCGCCTCGCCGCTGTGGGAGCGGAAGCCGCACGGCGGTTTCTACCCGCAGGACGACATCCGGGAGATCGTCGCCTACGCGGCCGAGCGGCACATCACCGTCGTCCCCGAGATCGACGTGCCCGGCCACTCGCAGGCCGCCATCGCCGCGTACCCGGAACTCGGCAACACCGACGTCGTCGACACCGCCGCCCTCTCCGTCTGGGACGACTGGGGGATCTCCCCGAACGTACTCGCCCCCACCGACGCCACCGTCCGGTTCTACGAAGGCGTCTTCGAAGAGGTGCTCGACCTCTTCCCCTCGCGGTTCGTCCACGTCGGAGGCGACGAATGCGTCAAGGACCAGTGGCGGCGGTCCCCGGCCGCGCAGGCGCGCATCAGGGAACTCGGGCTCGCCGGCGAGGACGGGCTGCAGGCGTGGTTCATCGGGCACTTCGACGCGTGGCTGTCCGCGCGCGGGCGCCGGCTGATCGGCTGGGACGAGATCCTCCAGGGCGGCCTCGCCGAGGGCACGGCGGTGTCGTCGTGGCGCGGGTACGCGGGCGGGGTCGCCGCCGCGCGCGCCGGCCACGACGTCGTGATGTGCCCCGAGCAGTACGTGTACCTGGACTACCGTCAGGCGCCGGGCGAGGACGAGCCGGTGCCCATCGGGTACGTGCGCACCCTGGAGGACGTCTACCGCTTCGAGCCGGTCCCGCCGCAGCTCACCGAGGCGGAGGCCCGCCACGTGCTGGGCACCCAGGCCAACGTGTGGACCGAGGTGATGGAGGACCGCGCCCGCGTGGACTACCAGACGTTCCCGCGGCTCGCGGCCTTCGCCGAGGTGGCCTGGAGCCGCCTGCCGGCCCCCGGGCAGCGCGACTTCGCCGGCTTCGAGCGGCGAATGGCCGTACATTATCGGCGACTTGACGCCCTGGGGGTCGCCTATCGGCCGCCCGCCGGACCGCGGCCGTGGCAGCGGCGTCCCGGCGTTCCCGGGCGGCCGGTCGAGGGTCCGCCGCCGAACAGGTAGCCGACCTCTCGAACGGGGACGGGAAAACCGTCGCAAGCATCACCGAAGGGTGCCAACCGGATTGCTCGGGTGATGCGGTGTGAAAACGGACCATCTCCCAGGCGAGGCGGGCGAATGCCTCCTAGCGGACCCCCGTCTTCGGGCCCTGCGAAGATGTGCCAGAGTTGCCACGTCCGCCCTGTCGGCACGTACCGTACGGCGCAACAGGCGGGACCAGCTGGGACCAGGTGGGGCAGCGGGAAGGGGCAGCCGGGTTGACCATGCACGCACCGCAGGCGGCGCAGGCCGTGACGCTGCCCGCGACGCTGGACGAGGCCGTGGCGGCGCTCACCGCCATGCCGGCCGCCGTGCCCGTCGCGGGTGGTACCGATCTCATGGCCGCCGTCAACTCCGGGCAGCTCAGACCCGCCGCGCTGGTCGGCCTCGGCCGGATCAGCGAGATCCGCGGCTGGCAGTACCAGGACGGCCACGCCCTGCTCGGCGCGGGCCTCACCCACGCGCGCATGGGCCGGCCCGACTTCGCCGCGCTCATCCCGGCGCTCGCCGCCTCCGCGCGCGCGGCGGGCCCGCCGCAGATCCGCAACGCCGGCACCCTCGGGGGCAACATCGCCTCCGCCGCGCCCACCGGGGACGCGCTGCCGGTGCTGGCCGCCCTGGAGGCGACGCTGATCATCGCGGGCCCGGGCGGAGCCCGCCGGGAACTCCCGGTCTCGCACCTGCTGGCCGGCGTCGACATGCTGCGCGGCGGCGAACTCATCGGCTACGTGCGGGTGCCGCTGCTGCACGCCCCGCAGGTCTTCCTCAAGGCCACCGGGCGCACCGGCCCCGGGCGCGCCGTCGCGTCCGTCGCGCTGGTCCTCGACCCGGCCCGGCGCGGCGTCCGGTGTGCCGTCGGCGCCATAGCGCCGATGCCGCTGCGGCCGCTCGAGGCCGAGCACTGGGTCGCCCGGCTGATCGACTGGGACAACAACCGCGCGATCGTCCCGGAGGCGCTGGGCGCCTTCGGCGAGTACGTCGCCGCGGCCTGCATCCCCGACCCGGTCCCGGAGGCGGACGGCTCCGTGCCGCAGCTTCCGCCCGCCGTACTGCACCTGCGGCGCACCGTCGCCGCGCTGGCCCGACGAGCACTGGGGAGGGCGCTGTCGTGACCGACGACCAGCACGGACAGGACGCGCCCCAGGGCAGCGCGGGCCGCTGGGACCCGCTGCCCCAGGGCGACTACGACGACGGCGCCACCGCCTTCGTGAAGCTCCCCGAGGGCGGCATCGACGAGCTGCTCGCCGCCTACGACACCCCCCTCGCCGCGCCGGGCCACGGCTACGTGCCCCCGCAGATAGCGGTCGACCCCGCCCCTGGCGCCGGGTCCGACCCCGCTGCGCCCGGCGCGTGGGCGGCGCCGGCCGACGGCGCCCCGTGGCCCGACCCGAACGCCGCCGCCCAGGGCGCGCCGGACGACCGGTTCACGTACCACCCGGGTGCCACGCAGCAGTGGAACTTCGGCGACAACGCCGGCCACGAGGCCCCGCCCGCCCCGCAGCCCGTGCCCGGCCAGGACGTGACCGGGGAGTGGTCGATCCCCGTCGCCGGGGGCGACCTCCCGGACGAATCGGGCGAGTTCACCACGTCGTCGCTGGTCCAGCAGTGGGGCGGCACGCCCCCGGCCACCCTGCCCGGCGGCGCGCCCGCGCCCTGGGCGACCGAGGGCGCGGGCCAGGCGTGGGGCGCCGCAGTCGAGGGCGCCACGGACGAGCGGACGGCCCCGCACACCGATCCCCGGCAGCCGCACGACCCGTACGACCCGCACCGGCAGCCCGGTCACGCACCACCGCCGGGTGCCGGGTACGCGCAGCCGCAGGCGGACACCGGATACGCCTACGGGACGCCCGACCCGAGCCCCGACGCCGCCCAGCCGGTAGCGGACGCCCCGGCCGGGCACGCCGCCCCCACCGGGCACGCCCCCGCGGTACCGGAGCACCCCGCGCACGAGCACCCGACCGCACCCGGGGAGCAGGACCCCGGGGCGCACGCGGCGGCGGAGGCGGCGGCCCGGGCCGCCCAGGTCGCCGAGGCGGTCCAGAAAGCCGCACAGCGGGCCCAGGAGGTCGCTGGGGCCACTGAGGCGGCGGAGGCCGCACAAGGCGCTGCCGAGGCCGCTGAAGGGGCCGTGCAGCCCTTCACGGAGCCGCCCGCGGAACAGCCGGCCGAGGAACCGTCGGCCGTGGAGCAGTCGGCCGACGAGCCTTCGGCCGGGGAACCGCCGACAGGGGATCAGGCCGGGGCAGCGGACGAAACCGCCGCGACCGCGCAGGAGGCCCCGGAACCCGACGGCCCCCCGCAGGCCCCCACCGACCCCAGCCCGGCCGACTCCCCGGACCAAGCGGACGGCACGGATCACGCGGACGGCACGGATCACGCGGACGGCACGGATCACGCGGACCACGCGGACGGCACGGCCGGTCCGGCGGACGCGGCCGCCACCGACGGCGGACCGGCGCCCGTGCCCATGGGCGAGGAACACCCGCTCGCGTCCTACGTCCTTCGGGTGAACGGCGCCGAGCGCCCCGTCGCCGACGCCTGGATCGGCGAGTCGCTGCTCTACGTGCTGCGCGAACGGCTCGGTCTCGCGGGCGCCAAGGACGGCTGCTCGCAGGGCGAGTGCGGCGCGTGCAGCGTCCAGGTCGACGGACGGCTCGTCGCGTCCTGCCTGGTGCCCGCCGTGACGGCCGCCGGCAGCGAGGTCCGCACCGTCGAGGGGCTCGCCGTCGACGGGCAGCCCTCCGACGTGCAGCGGGCGCTGGCCCGGTGCGGCGCGGTGCAGTGCGGCTTCTGCGTGCCCGGCATGGCCATGACGGTGCACGACCTGCTGGAGGGCAACCCGTCACCGACCGAGCTGGAGACCCGCCAGGCGCTGTGCGGCAACCTGTGCCGCTGCTCCGGCTACCGGGGCGTCGTCGACGCGGTCCAGGAGGTCGTCGCCGAACGCGAGGCGCACGCCGCGGCCGACGACGTGCCGGACCCCCGGCCGAACACCGAGACGAACCCCGGCACGCACGCCGGGGCGCACGCCGACGAGGCGCGCATCCCGCACCAGGCGGGCCCCGGGGCCGGCGGCGTCAACCCGTCGGCGTTCGAGTCACCCGGATCACCCGGATCACCGGGATCACCCGGACCGCATGACCAGGCGTACGGACAGGACGGAGGCCAGGCGTGAGCAACGAAGCCGCCACCGCGACCACCGCCGCGGAGGCAGCACCCGCCCCGGAGCCGATCCCGCACGGCCTCGGCGCCTCCCTGCCGGCCGCCGACGCCCGGGCCAAGACCGAGGGCACGTTCCCGTACGCGGCCGACCTGTGGGCCGAGGGCCTGCTGTGGGCCGCCGTCCTGCGCTCGCCGCACGCGCACGCGCGCATCGTGTCCATCGACACCTCCCACGCGCGCGAGATGCCCGGCGTGCGGGCCGTCGTCACGCACGAGGACGTCCCCGGCGCCCCGCTGCACGGCCGCGGCAAGGCCGACCGCCCGGTCTTCGCCTCCGAGGTCGTACGCCACCACGGCGAGCCCATCGCCGCCGTCGCCGCCGACCACCCCGACACCGCGCGCATGGCCGCCGCCGCCGTCATCGTCGAGTACGAGGTGCTCGACCCGGTGACCGACCCCGAGCAGGCCTTCGAGGCGGAGCCGCTGCACCCCGACGGCAACCTGATCCGGCACATCCCGCTGCGCCACGGCGACCCGGAGGCGGTCGGCGAGGTCGTCGCCGAGGGCCTGTACCGCATCGGCCGCCAGGACCCCGCCCCGATCGGCGCCGAGGCCGGCCTCGCCGTGCCGCGCCCCGACGGCGGCGTCGAGCTGTACCTGGCCTCCACCGACCCGCACGCCGACCGCGACGCGCTCGCCGCCTGCTACGGGCTGGCACCCGAACAGGTGAAGATCGTCGTCACCGGCGTGCCCGGCGCGACGGCCGACCGCGAGGACCAGGGCTTCCAGCTCCCGCTGGGCCTGCTGGCGCTGAAGACCGGCTGCCCGGTGAAGCTGACGGCGACCCGCGAGGAGTCGTTCCTCGGCCACGTCCACCGGCACCCCACCCTGCTGCGCTACCGCCACCACGCCGACGCCGAGGGCCGGCTGGTGAAGGTCGAGGCGCAGATCCTGCTCGACGCGGGCGCGTACGCGGACACCTCGTCCGAGGCGCTGGCCGCCGCGGTCGCCTTCGCCTGCGGCCCGTACGTCGTGCCGAACGCCTTCATCGAGGGCTGGGCGGTACGCACCAACAACCCGCCCTCCGGGCATGTGCGCGGCGAGGGCGCGATGCAGGTGTGCGCCGCCTACGAGGCGCAGATGGACAAGCTGGCGAAGAAGCTCGGCGTCGACCCGGCGGAGCTGCGGCTGCGCAACGTGCTGGCCACCGGGGACGTGCTCCCCACCGGCCAGACGGTGACCTGCCCGGCCCCCGTCGCCGAACTCCTGGAGGCGGTACGGGACTTCCCGCTGCCGCCGCTGCCCAAGGACACGCCCGAGGACGAGTGGCTGCTGCCCGGCGGCCCAGAGGGCGCGGGCGAACCGGGCGCGGTGCGCCGGGGCGTGGGCTACGGCGTGGGCATGGTGCACATGCTCGGCGCGGAGGGCGCCGACGAGGTGTCCACGGCGACCGTCCGCGTCCAGGACGGCGTCGCGACCGTGCTGTGCGCGGCCGTCGAGACCGGCCAGGGCTTCACCACGCTGGCGCGGCAGATCGTGCAGGAGACCCTGGGCGTCGACGAGGTGCACGTGGCCCCGGTCGACACCGACCAGCCTCCCGCGGGCGCGGGCTGCCGCGGCCGCCACACGTGGGTGTCCGGCGGCGCGGTGGAACGCGCGGCGAAGATGGTCCGCACCCAGCTCCTGCAGCCCCTGGCGCACAAGTTCGGCATGTCCACCGAACTGCTGCAGATCACCGACGGCAAGATCACGTCGTACGACGGCGTCCTGTCGACCACCGTCACCGAGGCCCTGGACGGCAAGGAGCTGTGGGCGACCGCCCAGTGCCGCCCGCACCCCACGGAGCCGCTGGACGGCTCCGGCCAGGGCGACGCCTTCGTGGGCCTGGCGTTCTGCGCGGTCCGCGCGGTCGTCGACGTCGACGTCGAGCTGGGCTCGGTGCGGGTGGTGGAGCTGGCGCTGGCGCAGGACGTGGGCCGGGTGCTGAATCCGGCCCAGTTGCACGCGCGCATCGAGGCGGGCGTCACCCAGGGCGTGGGCATCGCGCTCACCGAGAACCTCCGCACCGGCCGGGGCCTGATCCGCCATCCCGACCTCACCGGCTACGCCCTCCCGACGGCCCTGGACGCGCCCGACATCCGCATCGTCAAACTCGTCGAGGAGCGGGACGTGGTCGCCCCGTTCGGCGCCAAGGCGGTCAGCGCGGTGCCGGTCGTCACGTCCCCGGCTGCCATCGCCTCCGCGGTCCGCGCCGCCACCGGCCGCCCGGTCAACCGCCTCCCCATCCGCCCCCAGGCGGCGGTGGTGACGGGGCAGTGAGCGGACGGAGCGGACCGGACTCGCGGCGGAGGCAACGCGCCGCGGCCGCCTGACGTCTTCCCCCGGGGGCCGGTCGGTCCGTGGGCCGTTGGCCCGTGGGGCGTAAGTCATCGGGCCGTAAGTCGGTGGGGCGTTGTCAGTGGGGCGGCGTAATGTTCTGACAGTGGGGACGGTCGCTTCCGGCGGGAGACCGGACGGCCGGCCGGGCCCCGCACGGGGACGAGCAAGCACATCCGGGGGAACCATGAGCATGACCGACACCGCCGTCGCGGAGACGGCTTCGATCGACGACCATCCGAACCCGCGGGCGTTCGATGGCCACCTGAACCCGCAGGCGTTCGACGGCTGCCTGGACCCGCTCGCGTTCGGCGGGCTGCTGCCGCCGGCGACGGGACCGCGCGGCCGACACGGCGACGCGGGCGCGTCCCGCCCGCTGACCGGGGCCGCCGGCACCCCCACCGTCTCCGGACTCGCCCTCGACCTGCCCGCCCGCCTGCTGGACCGGGAGTTCGGCCCCGGCCGACTGGTCCGCTTCGAGGACATCGACTTCCCGTCCGCGCTGACCCACCAGCCGACCCGCCACTTCCTGTGCGAGACCGGCCTGCCCGAGGACACCGCCCTCTTCCAGCTGGACACGGACATCCCGCTGCCGACGCTGGCCGAGTACTACGCGGACGACCACCGCCCCGACGCGGCCCCGTCGCCCGACCTGCTCCCGCCGCACGCGGCCCGCCTGATACGCCTCGGCGACCTGGACGAGCAGCACGCCGTGCTGCTGGACGGCGCCACGGGCACGATCCTGACCTGGCGCGGCCCCGGCACGTCCCCGCACCCGCTGTCCACGGACGTCTCCACCTTCGCCCTCACCCTCTGCCTGCTCCACCACGACGGCACCCACCCGGAGTGACGCGGACCGTCGGACGCGCTCCGGCTCCCTGCGAGACGTGCACGGGGCCCTGAGCAAGCACACGCCCGCCCAGGGCCCCTGCCCTTGTCAGAGTGCCGCGAACTCGACGAACGAGGTCCACGCCGTGGGCTCCACGGTCAGCGCGGCAAGGGCTGTGTCCTTCGAGTCGCGGACGTGGACCCTGCCGGGGGTGGCGGCGACCTCTATGCATTCGCCGCCGGCTCCACTGCTGTGACTGCTCTTGTGCCAGGCCGACTCAGGTACGGGCTGTTCGATGCTCATCTCTCTCCAAGCAACTTCTCGACGAGGGCCAGCGACTCGCGTGGAGTGAACGCTTGGGCCCGAAGGATGCCGTACTGTTCCTCGATCTCCCGGACTGACTTCCGCTCCGTGTAGAGGCGGCTGTCCTGTTGAGCCTCCACGTACGCGATCCTCCGCCCTTCCTTCGTCTCGATCAAGGTGAACGGACCAGCCAGACCAGCATGTTCGCGGCGCTCGATCGGCATCACCTGGATCTCCACGTTACGTCGCTGACCGTGGAGCAGGATTTGCTCCAACTGTCCTCGCATCACGCCCCACCCGCCCAGTGGCCTGCGCAGAACCGACTCCTCGATGACGAAGCTGATGGTGGGCAACTGCGTGCGGCAGAAGATCTCCTGTCGCGCCAGGCGCGCTGACACCCTCTGATCGACCACGTCCTCGTGCAGCAGAGGCCGCCAGTTGGTGAACACCGCCCGCGCGTACTCTTCGGTCTGCAACAGTCCGGGTACCGCCTGGTTGGCGTACACATGAAGTTCGACCGCCTCGGCCTCCAACTTGGCCGCGTCCCGGAAGAACGTCGGATACTGAGCCCGAGCCACCTCCTCCTTGCTCGCGCTCAACACCCCGCCCGCACCCAGCACTTCATCCGCCTGGTCGATGAATCTCGGCGGCGGGATGCGTCTCCCCTGCTCGAAAGACGCGATCGTCGAGGCCGAGTACCCGGTCAGCGACCCGAACGTCGCGCGGTCCATCCCCGCCCGCTCCCGGAACAGCTTCAAGTGCCGCCCGAACAGGCAGACGAGGCCCGTCCCGACCTCGTACTCCGGCTGCTGAACCTCGTCGTCCACGCCGTGGCTCCTCCCGTACGCCCCTCGCAGTCACCGGACTCCGCCCGCCCAACGCGCCGCCCGGGAACCGGTCACGCCCCGCGTCACGGACAAGCGCCTCACCTGCGCGTACAGCCCGCACCCGTCAGCGCGTCGCTCCTGGTGAACGCTACGCAGAGTCTCGGGCCGTTGACCTTATGAAGTCGGCAACTCACCCGAACGGGCATCCGCCACAGGACCCCGCACGACCGGAGGGCGGCACCCCGTATGGGTGCCGCCCTTTCGTTCTTCCTGGTCAGGCAGTGGAGGCCGTGGCGGGAATTGAACCCGCGTAACTCGCTTTGCAGGCGAGTCCCTGAACCACTCGGGCACACGGCCGTGTTGATGAGACGACCGTAGGGCGGGGCGGGGGAGGGGCTCAAGGGAATCGCGGGGGCCGCAACGGGACTGCCATACGCCGTTCATGAAAGTGCCGGAAGCGCCGGGGGGCCTACGACCAAGGTCCCGGGACCAGGGCGACCTTGGACAGGGGTCAAAGCGGGCTGTGGGCCTTACCCTGGCGACCATGGCCGTCCATGAGCCGCGTGACACCGCGCCCGCAACCGAACCCGCAGAGAGAGCAGATGGAGCAGACGGAGCAGACGGAGCAGACGGAGCAGACAGCGCCGACAGTGCCGACAGTGCCGACGAGGGCGTGCTGGGGCGGTCGCACCGGGCGCTGAGCATCGGGATCGTGTCCGTCGTCCTGTTGATCGCCTTCGAGGCCACCGCGGTGGCCACGGCGATGCCGGTCGCGGCGCGGGAACTGCACGGGGTGCCGCTGTACGCGTTCGCGTTCTCCGGGTACTTCACCACCAGCCTGTTCGGGATGGTGCTCGCCGGGCAGTGGTCCGACCGGCGGGGGCCGCTCGGGCCGCTGACGGCCGGCATCGCCGCCTTCGCCGCGGGGCTGCTGCTCGCCGGGACGGCCGGAGCGATGTGGGTGTTCGTCCTCGGGCGGGCCGTGCAGGGGTTCGGCGGCGGGCTGGTGATCGTCGCGCTGTACGTCGTCGTCGGCCGCGCCTACCCCGAGCGGCTGCGACCGGCGATCATGGCGGCGTTCGCGGCGAGTTGGGTCGTGCCGTCGGTGGTCGGCCCGCTCGCCGCCGGTGCGGTGACCGAACACCTCGGCTGGCGCTGGGTGTTCGTCGGCATCCCGGTGCTGGTGGTCTTCCCGCTGGCGCTCGCGCTGCCGCAGATACGGCGCCGGGCGTCCGGCCCGGTGGAACGGGCGGCCGAAGCCTCCCCCGACCGCCGCCGCATCCGGCTCGCCCTCGGCATCTCCCTGGGCGCGGGACTGCTCCAGTACGCCGCCCAGGACCTGCGCTGGATCTCGCTGCTGCCCGGCGCCGTCGGCGCCGCGCTGCTCGTACCGGCCGTGCTCGGGCTGCTGCCGCGCGGCACGTACCGGGCGGCGCGCGGGCTGCCGTCCGTGGTGCTGCTGCGCGGCATCGCCGCAGGGTCGTTCATCGCCGCGGAGTCGTTCGTGCCGCTGATGCTCGTCACCCAGCGGGGGCTGTCCCCGACGCTCGCCGGGCTCTCGCTCGCGGCGGGCGGCGTCACGTGGGCGCTGGGGTCATGGGTCCAGTCGCGGGCGCGCGTGGAACCGTACCGGGAGCGGCTGATGACCGTGGGGATGCTGCTGGTCGCGGCCGCCGTCGCGGCCGCGCCGAGCGTGCTGATCGACGCGGTGCCCGCCTGGACCGTGGCCGTCGCCTGGACGTTCGGCTGCTTCGGGATGGGCCTGGTGATCGCCTCCACCAGCGTGCTCCTGCTCCAGCTCTCCGCCCCCGAGGAGGCCGGTACCAACTCCGCCGCCCTGCAGATCTCCGACGGCCTGGCCAACGTGATCCTGCTCGCCGCCGGCGGAGCCGCCTTCGCGGCCCTCGGCGGCGGCTCGGTGACCCACGCGGCGACCCAGGCCACGGCGTCCCGTCCGGCCGCCTTCGCGGCGGTGTTCCTGCCGATGGCGGCGGTGGCGCTGGTGGGGGCGTGGGTGACGACGCGGTTGCGGACGCCCGCTCGTTGAGTGGTACCACTTCGACCCCACGCGGTCATACCGTTTCGGTATGGCCATGAACCTGCGTCTCCGTGACGACCAGACCGAAGCACTGAAGCTGCGAGCCGAGGAGGAGGGCACCAGCATGCACTCGATAGTGCTGAGGGCCGTGGACGACTATCTGGCCAGGACGGCGCACGAGGCCCTGGTCCGCAAGGCGGCCAAGGAGCAGACCGCCAAATGGGCCGAACTGCTGGAGCGGCTCAAGTGACGCATGTCTATCTGTCGGCCGAGGACGGACTGATCATCGCCGGGTACGCCGTCGACGACCAGAGCGTCGTCGTGCGGGACGCGGGTCTGCTCGAGTCGGCCGTGCACCGGCCGTCCGCCTCGATGTTCGGGCAGGAGGCGTACACCGACGTGTTCGACAAGGCGGCGGCGCTCCTGCAGTCACTCGCCATCAACCACCCCTTCGTCGACGGGAACAAGCGCACCGCCTGGGTGTCCTGTGTCGTCTTCCTGGCCATGAACGACGTGCAGTTGCGCCCGGACATTGATGCGGCCGAGCGCCTGGTCATCGCCGTGGCGACGGGGGACCTCGACGAGGTGAAGGGGATCTCCGAGGCATTGCGGGACCTGGCCGAGCAGCCGGTGTGACGTGAATCCCACCCGGCCGCGACCCCGGGTCGTCACCGCATGGGCACCGCCGGGCCGCCGGTAGGGTGGCCCGGTTGTCATACGTAGCCGAGCCGCCCGACCCGCAGATCCCCCGGAGACCGTGACTACCACCGCCGCTTCCTCCACGCACTCGCACCACCTGTCGCCCGCCTTCCCCGGACGCGCTCCCTGGGGCACCGCCGGCAAGCTTCGCGCCTGGCAGCAGGCGGCGATGGACAAGTACATCCAGGAGCAGCCGCGCGACTTCCTCGCCGTCGCCACACCCGGCGCCGGAAAGACGACCTTCGCGCTGACGCTGGCCTCCTGGCTGCTGCACCACCACGTCGTGCAGCAGGTGACCGTGGTCGCGCCGACCGAGCACCTGAAGAAGCAGTGGGCGGAGGCCGCCGCGCGGATAGGGATCAAGCTCGACCCCGAGTACAGCGCGGGCCCGCTCGGCAAGGAGTACGACGGCGTCGCCGTGACGTACGCGGGCGTCGGCGTGCGGCCCATGCTGCACCGCAACCGCGTCGAGCAGCGCAAGACCCTCGTCATCCTCGACGAGATCCACCACGCCGGCGACTCCAAGTCCTGGGGCGAGGCGTGTCTGGAGGCCTTCGAGCCGGCCACCCGGCGCCTCGCGCTGACCGGCACGCCGTTCCGGTCCGACACCAACCCGATCCCCTTCGTGGCGTACGAGGAGGGCCAGGACGGGATCCGCCGGTCCGCCGCCGACTACACCTACGGGTACGGCAACGCGCTCGCCGACCACGTCGTGCGGCCCGTCATCTTCCTCTCCTACAGCGGCAACATGCGCTGGCGCACCAAGGCCGGCGACGAGGTGGCCGCCCGGCTCGGCGAGCCGATGACCAAGGACGCGATCAGCCAGGCCTGGCGTACCGCGCTGGATCCGCGCGGCGACTGGATGCCCAGCGTGCTGCGCGCCGCCGACCAGCGGCTGACCGAGGTCAGGAAGGCCATCCCGGACGCGGGCGCCCTCGTCATCGCCTCCGACCAGGACTCCGCACGCGCCTACGCCAAGCTCATCCGGGAGATCACCGGCAGCAAGGCCACCCTCGTGCTGTCCGACGACACCGGCGCCTCCGGCCGGATCGACGAGTTCAGCGGCAACCAGGACCGGTGGATGGTCGCCGTCCGCATGGTGTCCGAGGGCGTCGACGTGCCCCGGCTCGCCGTCGGGGTCTACGCCACCACCATCTCCACCCCCCTCTTCTTCGCGCAGGCCGTCGGCCGCTTCGTGCGCTCCCGGCGTCGCGGCGAGACCGCCTCGGTCTTCCTGCCGACCATCCCGGACCTGCTCACCTTCGCCAACGAGATGGAGGTCGAGCGCGACCACGCCCTCGACAAGCCGAAGAAGGAGGGCGAGGAGGACCCCTACGCCGAGTCCGAGAAGGAGATGGACGAGGCGAACAAGGAGCAGGACGAGGACACCGGCGAACAGGACATGCTGCCCTTCGAGGCGCTGGAGTCCGACGCCGTCTTCGACCGGGTCCTCTACGACGGCGCCGAGTTCGGCATGCAGGCCCACCCGGGCAGCGAGGAGGAGCAGGACTACCTCGGCATCCCCGGGCTCCTGGAACCCGAGCAGGTGCAGCTGCTGCTGCAGAAGCGGCAGGCCCGGCAGATCGCGCACAGCCGCAAGAAGCCGGACGCCGAGGCCGACCTGCTGGAGCTGCCCGCCGAGCGGCGCCCCGTCGTCTCCCACAAGGAGATGATGGAGCTGCGCAAGAAGCTCAACACGATGGTCAGCGCCTACGTCCACCAGAGCGGCAAGCCGCACGGCGTGATCCACACCGAGCTGCGGCGCGTGTGCGGCGGCCCGCCGAGCGCCGAGGCCACGGCCGGGCAGCTGCGCCAGCGCATCGCCAAGGTGCAGGAGTGGGCCACCCGGATGCGGTGACGCCGGGCGCGCCCGCAGGGCCGTAGGGGCGGGCGGGCGTGCGTTTCGGCCGCCGTCCGGACGGGCGCCGCGGGCGCGTTTTTCGGGCGAGTGCGCAGCGCAGGGGTGGTGCGTGCCGGTTGCTGGCCCCCGTACGAATCCGGACATACGGAGGTGTTCCCTCTATATCGGTGCCCGGATTCTGGACGGAGCCTTCCGCTGAGCGAACCTGCTTCGCTACTGTCCCGCTACGCACACGCCCCGTGGCAGCGCCGCCGCGGAGCGCAGCCGTGAAGCGACGCGGTCCGGGACATGCCGGGCCGCCGACCGATCGGCGGCCTCTGAAGCGCGTCGCCGACGGGACTCGGTGACGCACGCCGCGAGAGGGCCGCCGACCTCACCACCTGGAGGAGTGGGCGTCGTGACCGCGGAGACCTCTCAGACGCTCGACCGGGGACTGCGCGTCCTCAAACTGCTGGCCGACACGGACCACGGGCTGACCGTCACCGAGCTGTCCAACCGACTGGGCGTGAACCGTACCGTCGTGTACCGGCTGCTCGCCACCCTCGAACAGCACGCCCTGGTACGGCGCGACCTGGGCGGACGTGCCCGGGTCGGGCTCGGCGTGCTGCGCCTGGGCCGACAGGTGCATCCCCTGGTACGGGAGGCCGCGCTGCCCGCCCTCAGGTCGCTGGCCGAGGACATCGGGGCGACCGCGCACCTGACGCTGGTCGACGGGGCGGAAGCGCTGGCGGTGGCCGTCGTCGAGCCGACCTGGACGGACTACCACGTCGCCTACCGTGCCGGGTTCCGTCACCCGCTGGACCGCGGCGCCGCCGGCAAGGCGATCCTCTCCGCCCGGCGCCAGCCGTCGAAGGACCCCGGGTACGTCCTGACGCACGGCGAACTGGAGGCGGGCGCGTGCGGAGCCGCCGCACCGCTGGTCGGTGTCACGGGGGTCGAGGGCAGCGTCGGCGTGGTCATGCTGGCCGAGGTGGTTCCGGAGCGGGTGGGTCCCCGGGTGGTGGACGCGGCCCGCGAGGTGGCGGAGGCGCTGCGCTGACGCCTGCCGGGCCCCGGTTCCCGGCCGCCACAGCCGCCTACGGCGCCACTCCGGCACCCCTCCGGCACCCCTCCGGCACCCCTCCGGCACCCCTCCGGCACCCCTCCGGCACCCCTCCGGCACCCCTCCGGTGCCCGTCAGGCAGGCCGGTCGCGCCGGTCCACCGGCATCCGGCCGGAAGTCGCCGTCCCGTAGATTGATCCCGTGCTCTCTCGCCTCACGCGTCCTCAGGCCCTCGCCGTCTGTGGCCTGCCCGCGGCCGCTCTGGTCGCCACGGCGGTCTTCGCGCCGCTGCCGTTCTCGCTCGCGCAGCCCGGGATGACGGCCGACGTGCTCGGCCAGAACAAGGGCACCGCGGTGATCACGGTCTCCGGCGCGCCCACCCGCCGGACCAGCGGACAGCTGCGGATGACGACGATCGAGGCGACCAACCCGGACGCGCGCGTCTCGCTCGGCCAGGTGATCGACGCGTGGTTCGCCACGGACCGCGCGGTCATGCCGCGCGACTCGGTCTATCCGAGCGGCGAGAGCACCGAGGAGATCCAGAAGCACAACACCGAGCAGATGAAGCAGTCCCAGGACGCGGCGACCGAGGCCGCGCTGGACTACCTGCACCTCAGCGACAAGGGCGTCAAGGTCACCCTGCGGCTCGCCGACGTCGGCGGCCCCAGCGCCGGGCTCCTGTTCACCCTCGGCATCATCGACAAACTGAACGGCGACGGCAGCGGCGGCGACCTCACGGGCGGCCGCACCGTCGCCGGCACCGGCACCATCGCCGCCGACGGGACCGTCGGCGCGGTCGGCGGGGTCGCGCTGAAGACGCAGGCCGCGCGCCGGGACGGGGCGACGGTGTTCCTCGTCCCGAAGGCCGAGTGCGCCGACGCCCGGGCGGAGCTGCCCAAGGGGCTGCGCCTGGTCCCGGTGACCACTCTGAAGGGCGCGGTGAGCGCCCTGACCGCGCTACGCAAGGGCACGGGGGCCGTTCCCGGCTGCTGAGCGCTCCGCTGAGTGCTTCGCTGTGCGTGCCGCGTCGTGCCGCGTCGTGCCGCGTCGTGCCGTCGGTCGGCTGCGGCGCCGTCGTGGCCGGTCGCGCAGTTCCCCGCGCCCCTTCACTTCAGGGCGCTGAGGCGGTCACTCGCCCCGGGCCGCCTGCTCCACCAGGGGTATGGTCCGCAGCGGGACGGGGTTCTCCATCACGATCGCGGTCGAGGCCCGCACGATGCCGTCGAAACCGACGACCAGGTCGATCACCCGTTGCAGGTCGGCGTTGGAGCGGGCCACCAGCCGGCACAGCATGTCCCCGCTGCCGGTGGTGGTGTGCAGCTCCAGCACCTCCGGAACGGACGCCAGGTGCGCCCGTACGTCCGTCCCCTGCCCCTGGCGGATCTGGAGCGTGGCGAAGGCGGTGACCGGATAGCCGAGGGCCGCCGGATCCACCTGCGGCCCGAACCCGCGGACGACCCCGCTCGACTGGAGCCGGTCGAGGCGAGCCTGCACCGTCCCCCGGGCCACCCCCAGCCGCCGGGACATCTCCAGCACCCCGATCCGCGGCTCCCGCGCCAGCAGCACGATGATCCGTCCGTCCAACTGGTCGATCGCCATGGCAGCCTCCCGCGTCAAGTGGTCGTCCTGGTGGTCATCCTGTACAGAAAGCCCGGATGAACGAGCGTCCGACTGGGCAGATTGACCAGCGAATACGCAAACTATTGCGCACCTTGCCGTCCGCCACCAGGCTTCCGGTATGACCCAGACCACACACCACGTTCCCGACACCGCCCGGCAGGCCGACCCCTTCCCGGTCAAGGGAATGGACGCGGTCGTCTTCGCCGTGGGCAACGCCAAGCAGGCGGCGCACTTCTACTCCACCGCCTTCGGCATGCGGCTGGTCGCCTACTCCGGACCGGAGAACGGCAGCCGCGAGACCGCCAGCTACGTGCTGGAGAGCGGATCGGCGCGGTTCGTCCTCACCTCGGTGATCAAGCCCGTCACCACCTGGGGGCACTTCCTCGCCCAGCACGTGGCCGAGCACGGCGACGGCGTCGTCGACCTCGCCATCGAGGTCCCGGACGCGCGGGCCGCCCACGCCTACGCGATCGAGCACGGTGCCCGCTCCGTCGCCGAGCCGTACGAGGTGAAGGACGAGCACGGCACGGTCGTCCTCGCCGCGATCGCCACCTACGGCGAGACCCGCCACACCCTCGTCGAGCGCACCGGCTACGACGGCCCGTATCTCCCCGGCTACGTCGCCGCGAAGCCGATCGTCGAACCGCCCGCCGAGCGCACGTTCCAGGCGATCGACCACTGCGTCGGCAACGTCGAACTCGGCCGCATGAACGAGTGGGTGGAGTTCTACAACAAGGTCATGGGCTTCACGAACATGAAGGAGTTCGTGGGCGACGACATCGCCACCGAGTACAGCGCGCTGATGTCGAAGGTCGTGGCCGACGGCACCCTCAAGGTCAAGTTCCCGATCAACGAGCCCGCCGTCGCGAAGAAGAAGTCCCAGATCGACGAGTACCTGGAGTTCTACGGCGGCGCCGGCGTCCAGCACATCGCGCTCAACACGAACGACATCGTGCGGACGGTACGCACCATGCGCGCGGCCGGCGTGGAGTTCCTCGACACCCCCGACTCCTACTACGACACCCTCGGCGAGTGGGTCGGCGACACCCGCGTCCCCGTGGACACCCTGCGCGAGATGAAGATCCTCGCCGACCGCGACGAGGACGGCTACCTGCTGCAGATCTTCACCAAGCCGGTCCAGGACCGCCCGACCGTCTTCTTCGAACTCATCGAGCGGCACGGCTCGATGGGCTTCGGCAAGGGCAACTTCAAGGCGCTGTTCGAGGCGATCGAGCGGGAGCAGGCCAAGCGCGGCAACCTGTGAGCCCGATGAGCCGATGAGTCGATGAGCCGAAATCCTTGCGACCGGTGAACGGCAGTTGACACCCTCGAGTCCCGCGGGCACCGCAGGGGCGTCCGCAGGACTCGCGGGGAGCCGGTGTGGAGACACCCATCAACCTGGCCGTACCGTCCGCCGGTTGGCTGCTGCGGAAGGCGACGCTGAAGGAACCGACGGTGCTCCAGTCGTTCGCCTTCGACGACGTGCGCGGGCACCTGTACGTCCTCCAGGTCACCGCCCACGGCCACGCGGCCGGCGACCTGTGCCTGAACCGCCTCGACCACCGGGCAAGCGGCAGCCGTCCGTCTGCCCGGCGTCCGGGCGCATCGCCGTCCGCTACCGGGACCAGGCCGGCAAGCCCCGCTACCGCGTCTGGGGACCTCGACGCCTTCGTCGCCCGCGACTACGACAACCCGGTCGCGGACATCGCGCAGACCGGCGCCCACCCTGACCCGAAGGTCTCCTTCCAGGGGTACGCCCTCTACCGGGACGGCATCTACCAGCTGGCCGGCTCGCCCTACGACGAGCACACCAACCGTTCCTTGTGACTGAGCAGGAGTGATCCCAGTCAGCCGTACGCCCCGAACGGTCTTGGGCGCACTGGTCTCCGGCGTACTCAACCCCAGGGCGGCGACACGCATCCTGTGCGTTATCCGTTCCCGGGAGGCCAGTTCCCTGTACGACCTGGCCATATGGCTACAGACAGAGGCGGCGAGGAAGCCCTGAACCATCACTCCGGTGGAGCAGGGGCCTCGCACACTGGCGCCGCACCCGGCGTCCCAGATCGTGCGGACACGCTACCGCGCTTCCCACGCGGCGCCGCAACCCCGCGAGCCAACCACCACACGATCGAGCTAAACGGACCTCATACACCCGCCCCTGCCCGCGCCCCGCTCCTGCCCGCGCTCCGGGAACCCGGGCAGCCGCCGGCTGCCGGACACGGGGTTCACACCGCCGGCCGTCGGTGCGACGCTGTGATCATGAGCCGTATCGAAGCGCCCCGCGACGAGGTCACCGGCAACCTGATCGACCGGCTGCTCGGCGGCCTGCCCGCCGACGCGGTCCTCACCGACCCCGACGTCACGGCGTCCTACGCCAACGACATGGCCAGCTTCTGTCCGGCCGGCGCCCCCGCGGCCGTCGTGCTGCCGCGCACCGTCGAACAGGTCCAGCACGTCATGCGCACCGCCACCGAGCTGCGCGTCCCGGTCGTCCCGCAGGGCGCCCGCACCGGCCTGTCGGGCGCCGCCAACGCCACCGACGGCTGCATCGTGCTGTCGCTGACCAGGATGGACCGCATCCTGGAGATCAACCCGGTGGACCGCATCGCGGTGGTCGAGCCGGGCGTCGTCAACGCCGCCCTCTCCCGGGCGGTCGGCGAGCACGGCCTGCACTACCCGCCGGACCCCTCCAGCTGGGAGACGTGCACCATCGGCGGCAACATCGGCACCGCGTCGGGCGGCCTGTGCTGCGTGAAGTACGGGGTGACCGCCGAGTACGTGCTCGGCCTCGACGTCGTCCTCGCCGACGGCCGGCTGATGACCACCGGCCGCCGCACCGCGAAGGGTGTCGCCGGGTACGACCTCACCCGCCTGTTCGTCGGCTCCGAGGGCTCGCTCGGCGTCGTCGTACGGGCGGTCCTGGCGCTGCGGCCGAAGCCGCCGCAGCAGCTCGTGCTGGCGGCCGAGTTCGCCTCCGCTGCCGCCGCCTGCGACGCGGTGTGCCGGATCATGGCGGGCGGGCACGTGCCGGCGCTGCTGGAACTGATGGACCGCACCACGGTGAAAGCGGTCAACGACCTCGCGCACATGGGCCTGCCGGAGACCACCGAGGCCCTGCTGCTGGCCGCCTTCGACACCCCCGACCCGGCCGCCGACCTGGCCGCGCTCGGCGCGCTGTGCGAGGCGGCCGGCGCCACCCAGGTGGTCCCGGCCGACGACGCGGCCGAGTCGGAGCTGCTGCTGCAGGCGCGGCGGCTGTCGCTCCCCGCGCTGGACGCGGTCAGGGGCACGACCATGATCGACGACGTGTGCGTGCCCCGCTCCCGGCTCGGCGACCTGCTCGACGGAGTCGAGCGGATCGCCGCCAAGCACGGACTGACCATCGGCGTCGTCGCCCACGCCGGCGACGGCAACACCCACCCGACGGTCTGCTTCGACGCGCAGGACGCCGACGAGTGCCGGCGTGCCCGCGAGTCCTTCGACGAGATCATGGCCCTCGGCCTGGAACTGGGCGGCACGATCACCGGCGAGCACGGCGTGGGCGTGCTGAAGAAGGAGTGGCTGGCGCGCGAGATCGGCCCGGTGGGGCTGGAGATGCAGCGGCAGATCAAGCAGGTCTTCGACCCGCTGGGCATCCTCAACCCGGGCAAGCTCTTCTGACGCCGGCCGCCCGCCGCCCGTCACCTGGCGAGTAACTCGTCGAGCGCGTCGTCGAGGCCGAGCTGGTCCGCCTCCGTCCCCGGGGGCACCACCCGCAGTGTCCGCTCCAGCCAGGCGGACACCGGACCGGCCGGCGCCTGGAGCAGGGCGGCGCCGGCGGGGGAGTCCAGCGCCATCAGCACGACGCCGCGGCCGTCGGCCTTGCTCGGCCACACCCGCACGTCGCCGTGCCCGCACGGCCGGAAGACCCCCTCCACCAGCAGGTCCCGGGAGAACGTCCAGTCCACCTGGTCCTCGGATCCGATGTGAAAACTGACGTGGACGGCGTACGGGTCGTCGGTGCGGTAGCCGAGCCGGGCCGGGACCGGGATGCTGCGCTCCGGCGACAGGATCAGCCTCAGTTCGAGTTCGCGTTCCACCACGGTGTGGCGCATGGCGTGCGGTTCCTCTCTCGGGCAGGTGTACGGGGCCCGATGGGCGAGCCCGTACGGGTGAGAGGGGGGTGACAGTCATTCCTTACGCGAGTTGGGCGGATTTTTTTCCGAAACGTGCGAACCCGGTGCCTGTCATTGCCCGGAAAGTGTTGGGTCCGGCGGGACTTGGCGTGCCGGGGCGGCCGGTCTGATAGATGTGGAGCCCCCCATACCCACCCCCGAGCAGATACGGGACGACGGACATGAGCGCCCCAACCCCGGCACCCGGTGACGACAGGCCCCGCGAGGGGTATTACCCGGACCCGTCCATTCCTGGATACGTCCGGTACTGGAACGGCGCCTCCTGGGTCCCGGGCACCAGCCGTCCGGCGCCGACGGACGGCGAGCAGCTCGTCCCGCCGCCGGGCGCCGGCCCCACGCCCGCCCCGGTCGAGGAGACCGGCCCGCACTTCTTCGACGAGGACCCGCAGCCGCAGGCGTCCCCGGCCGGCGCGGGGCCCGGCGGCCGTCCCGAACCCGCCTCCGCGTGGGGCGCCGACCGCTCGCACCAGACCGGCTTCGGCGGCGACCAGGACCGACGGGTCTCCTGGGGCGCTCCGCAGGGCGCCGACCCGCGCCTGCCCGCCGGGCCCCCGTCCCGGCCGGCCGGGCTCTCCGCGTCCACGGACGGCACGGCGACGATCCCGCCGGCCGACGAGCCCCCCGGGCAGACGGCCTCGGGTGAAGTGTCCTCGGACGGCACGTTCGTCTTCCGCCGCCCGGCCGGGACGCCCCAGGGAAGCCCCCACGGGGCGGGCACGCCCGGCGGCCCCGGCGCGGGGACGACGCCTTCCGCGGGGCCCGGCGCCCCGGGCTCCGGCGGCCCCGTCGGCGACGACGGCACCATGATCTTCCGTACGCCGTCCCCGCGCGCCCAGCGGCAGGGCTCGGGCCCCGGCTTCGGCGCCGGCAAGGCCGCCGCCGAGCGGGCGGCCGCGGCACAGGCACAAGCACAAGCACAGGCGCAGGCGCGGGCAGCCGCCCCGCAGGCGGCTCCCGGGGCTCCGGCCCCGGCGGCACCCGTGGCCCCGGCCTCCATGCCCCCTGCGGCCTCCTCCGCACCGGCGCCCGTGGCACCGTCTCCGGCCGCCCCTTCCGGACCCCAGCAGGTCCCTCCGGCGGCCGTTCAGCCGCCCGCCGCTCGGCCTGCTCCGGCTCCCGCCGCACCGGTCGTTCCCGCCCCCGCGCCCGCTCCCGTGCCTGCTCCCGCCCCGGTGACCGCGGGCCCCGGAGGCGGGCAGCCGTCCTGGGCGCAGCAGGTGCACCGACTCGCCGGGGCCTCCGGCGACGAACAGCCCGTGGCGCCCTGGAAGCCGCCGGTCGAGGACGTGTTCCAGGCCGCCGCCCGGCGCCAGTCCGCCGCCCGCCCCGCGGGCCTCGGCAAGCGGCTGGCCGCCCGGCTGCTGGACACCGTCGTGGTCGCGGGCGTCACCGCCGTGGCCGCCGTACCCCTCGGGGCCAGGGCGCTCGACCACGTCGACGAGAAGATCGACGCGGCCAAGCTGTCCGGACAGACCGTCACCGTCTGGCTGCTCGACGGGACGACGTCGGCCTGCCTCGGCGCGGTCCTCGCCGTGCTGCTCCTGTCCGGCGTCCTGTACGAGGCGCTGCCCACCGCCAAGTGGGGCCGCACGCTGGGCAAGAAGCTGCTGGGCCTGGAGGTGCGCGACATCGAGGCGCACGAGCCCCCGTCCTTCGGCGCCGCGCTGCGCCGCTGGCTCGTCTACAGCGTGCCCGGCCTCCTGGTGATCGGGGTCGTGGGCGTCCTGTGGTGCCTGTTCGACCGCCCGTGGCGCCAGTGCTGGCACGACAAGGCCGCGCACACCTTCGTGGCGGGCTGAACCGTCGCAAGCTGACGGCCCACGCCGAACCGCAGCCGCCGACCGCATTCGTCGAACGAACGCCCGGATCCCGTACTCCGGACGGCCGCTCGCCGGATGCGGACGACGGGTGTTCGCGGTCGACTCGGGCCATGAGCACCGAACCGCCCCCCGGCTCCGGCCGGCAGCCGGATGACGACCAGTTCAGGAAGCAGCCCCCGCCCGGAGAGCCCGGGGCGGGCTCGGGCTCCCCGTACGACGCCCCGCACGGCGGCGGCGACCAACCGCCTCCCCCGGGCGGCGGCCCTCCCGGAGGCGGCCCGTACGGCGGTGGCCCCACCGGCGGTGGCCCGTACCCCGGCGATCCGCTGGCCGGTATGCCCCCGCTCGCCGACAGCGCCCGGCGCACGCTGGCCCGGATCATCGACATGATCCTCGTCGGCATCGTGGTCTGGCTGGTCACCTGGGGCCTCGGCACGCACCGGTACACCGTCGCGGCCGCCGAGATGCAGTCCGTCAAGGCGTTCGTGCAGTCCCTGGTCGCCGCCGTGCTCTACATGGGCTACGACACCTTCATGATCAGCAGGTCGGGCCAGACGCTCGGCAAGAAGTGGCTGAAGATGCGGGTGGCCAACCTCGCCGACGGCGCCACGCCGTCCGTGCAGACGTCCCTGCTCCGCGCGGCGGTGCTGTGGATCCCGTTCGCCTTCTGCTGCGCCTGCGTCTGGACCGTGATCGCGGGCGGCTGGAGCTTCTTCGACCGGCCCTACAAGCAGGGCCTGCACGACAAGGCGGCCAAGACGGTGGTGGTCAGTACGGCCGGCTGACGCGGATCAGGGCCCGGCTGCCGCTCTGTCGGCCGTCAGGCGGAAGCCGACCGGCCCGAGGCCGCGACCGGCACCGCCTGCCCGGCCTGCCCGCCCTGTCCAGCCCGGCCGGTGTGCCCGGCCGGCCGCTCGCCCTCCCGCTCGGCCCGCGCCGCGGGTTCGGGCGCCGCCACGGTCCTGGGCCTGGACGGCGAGACCGTCAGGGCGACGAGGAGCCCCAGAGCGAGCGCCGAGACCGCGACGACCGCGATGCCCGTGACCGAACTCGTCCCGGACAGCAGCAGCATGGCGAGCGTCGAGAAGATCACGGTGCACGAACCGTAGGCGAGTTGTGCGACGGTCGGACGAGGCATGGCAATCGTGTCCTCGGAAGTGGGGGTCCACGGGGGTGTCGGCCTGGCTTTCCGCCGTATTTCAGGGCGTTCCGCAGTCGACTCTAACCGCGTGCATGCCCGAGCGGAACGAAGAGTAAGCGTGACCTAACCAACAGTGCAGATGCACGGGGGGCGCACGGAGTCATGACGTCCACCAGGTGGACGGACTCGCGCGCCTGTCGGACGGTCGGGCGGGCGTTCGTAAAGCGAACGCCGGGTCCGCATAGTGCAGTTGACCTGTTCAAGTCAAGGTCTGTTTTTTCTTACCAACCTCTAGTCAAATGACGTCACTTGACAACACGCGTACCCCACGCGCGCGGCCCTCCCCTGTCCGGGACCACCTTCCGCGCGTGTCCCGGACGCGGGGGAGGAACTCAAGTGACCCACAGATCATGGACGTTCAGAACGGCCGCGGTCGGTGTCGCGCTCGCGGCGGCGACCGCCACGTTCTCGACGTCCGCCGTGGCGCAGGCCGACAAGGCCGCGGGCGCCACCGTCGACCGGCACGACCCGGCGGCGGCCAAGAGCATGGAGCAGCACGACCTCGACGGCCCGCTCTCCAAGACCCAGGACGCGCAGCGGCAGGAGGCCCTCGACCAGGTCATCTCCGGCAAGGCCAAGGTCAAGGACCGCAACGGTTCGCAGGTCGTCCAGCTCAAGAGCAAGAAGGGCGACAGCAAGTACGTCGAACTCGGCCGCGAGAAGACCGACAAGATCTTCACGATCCTGGTCGAGTTCGGCGACCAGATCGACAGCACCTACGGCGGCACGGCCGGCCCGGCGCACAACCGGATAGCCGCGCCCGACCGCACGAAGGACAACTCGACCGACTGGCAGGCTGATTACAACCAGCAGCACTACCAGGACCTCTACTTCGGCACCGGCGCCGGCGTCGAGTCGCTGAAGAAGTACTACGAGAAGCAGTCCTCGGGCCGCTACTCGGTCGACGGCGAGGTCACCGACTGGGTCAAGGTCCCCTACAACGAGGCCCGTTACGGCTCCAACAGCTGCGGCAACTGCGCCTGGTACGCGGTGCGCGACGGCGTCACCGCCTGGGTCGCCCAGCGCGAGGCGGCCGGCGAGACCGCCGCCCAGATCCGCGCCGAGCTGGCCGAGTTCGACCAGTGGGACCGCTACGACCACGACGGCGACGGCGACTTCAACGAGCCCGACGGCTACATCGACCACTTCCAGATCGTGCACGCCGGCGAGGACGAGTCCGCGGGCGGCGGCGCGCAGGGCGAGGACGCCATCTGGGCGCACCGCTGGTACGCCTTCGGCACCGACGCCGGCGCCACCGGCCCCGAGGACAACAAGCTCGGCGGCACGCAGGTCGGCGACACGGGCATCTGGGTCGGCGACTACACCATCCAGCCGGAGAACGGCGGCCTGGGCGTCTTCGCCCACGAGTACGGCCACGACCTCGGCCTGCCGGACGAGTACGACACCAACGGCGGCGAGAACTCCACCGGTTTCTGGACCCTGATGTCGTCCGGTTCCTGGCTCGGCACCGGCAAGAACGCCATCGGCAACCTGCCCGGCGACATGAACGCCTGGGACAAGCTCCAGCTCGGCTGGCTCGACTACGACGTGGCGCAGGCGGCCACCCGCTCCACGCACAAGCTGGGCGTCGCCGAGTACAACACCAAGAACGCGCAGGCGCTCGTCGTCGAACTGCCGCGCAAGGAGGTCACCACCGAGGTCGTCGCCCCGGCCCAGGGCGCGAGCCAGTGGTGGAGCGGCAGCGGCAACGACCTGCGGAACACGCTGACCCGTTCGGTGGACCTCACCGGCCGGACGTCGGCCGCGCTGACCCTCGACGGCTGGTACGACATCGAGGCCGACTACGACTTCCTCTACGCCGAGGTGTCGACCGACGGCGGCGCCAACTGGACGGCCCTGGACGGCACCGTGGACGGCCGGCCCGTCCCGCGCGACGGCAGCGACAAGCCGGCGCTCACCGGCTCCGTCGACGCCTACGCGAAGCTCGTGTACCCGCTGGACGCCTACGCGGGCAAGAAGATCGACCTGCGCTTCCGCTACCAGACGGACGGCGGCGTGGCGCTGAAGGGCTTCGCGGCGGACGAGATCACGGTCACCGCCGACGGCGCCGCCGTCTTCGCGGACGACGCCGAGTCCGCGGACGCGGCCTGGACGGCGAACGGCTTCTCCCGCATCGGCGCCTCCATCACGGACGACTACGCGCAGTACTACGTCGCGGAGAACCGCCAGTACGTGTCGTACGACAAGACCCTGAAGGTCGGCCCGTACAACTTCGGCTTCTCCACGACCCGTCCGGACTGGGTCGAGCACTACCCGTACCAGAACGGCCTGTTGATCTGGAAGTGGGACACCTCCCAGCCGGACAACAACACCGGCGACCACCCGGGCACCGGTCTGATCCTCCCGGTGGACGCCCACCCGGCGCCGCTGAAGTGGTCCGACGGCACGCTGATGCGCAACCGCATCCAGGCCTACGACTCGCCGTTCAGCTGGTACCGCACGGACGGCATCACGCTGCACAAGGCGGACGTCGCGGCGAAGATCCCGTCGCTGCGGGGCGTGCCGGTCTTCGACGACCACAAGCACACCTACTACGACGAGTCGAACCCGGCCGCCGGTGTCAAGATCACTGACACCAACACCAAGATCAGGATCGTCAAGGAGCCGCTGAGCGGCTCGACGATCTCGCTCGAGGTCGGCCCCGCGGTGAAGTAGTCGGTATTTCCGCAGGTCAAAAGCGTATCGGCGGTGACCCCCTGGCGGGTCGCCGCCGATCGTGTTTAGGTGCGTCCTGTGGCTACCTTATTGACACCGAATCGCACGGGGGTGTGACCGCATGGCCGCAGGAGGTTTCGCCAAGCTGCCGACCGGCAGCGTGGTGGTGGCGCTGAACCTGCCCAGCCCCACCGCCGACGGGACGGGCCCGGTCCGTGTCCTCGTCCACGCCCGCAACCGCGCACGTGCCCTGACCAGGCTGCGCAACCTCGGGATGCGGGCGGTCTACCTGCGGGGCAACGCGGCCCCGCCGACCCCCGACGAGATCACGGCGGTCCTGCACCATCCGGACGGCCTGATATGGCGCACGGCCCCTGACAACGGTGTCGCAGCGGGCCCGGTGCAGGAGCTGTGGCACCCGATCAGGGCGCTGCTGCGGCAGCCGGCAGCCGGCGGCCCGGGCCTGACGGCCTGACCGGCCGCATCCTTCCGTTCGCGGCCCGTTCGCGGCCTGTTCGCGGCTCGGGCGACTCCGTTCGCGGCGCTCAGGCGACGACCGGCTTGCCGGTCAGCTCCACGCCCGCCGCGCGCATCTCCTCGACCGCCCGCTCGGTGGTCTCCGCGGCCACTCCGGCGGTCAGGTCGAGGAGGACCTGCGTGCGGAAGCCCTCCCGCACGGCGTCCAGGGCGGTGGCCCGCACGCAGTGGTCCGTCGCGATGCCCACCACGTCCACCTCGCCGACCTCCCTGGCCCGCAGCCAGTCGGCCAGCTTCACCCCGTTCTCGTCGGTCCCCTCGAAGCCGCTGTAGGCCGCCGCGTAGGCGCCCTTGTCGAAGACGGCGTCGATGGCGCCGGAGGCGACGGCGGGCGCGAAGTTCGGGTGGAAGCCGACCCCCTCCGTACCGGCGACGCAGTGCGCGGGCCAGGAGCGGACGAAGTCGGGGTTGTCGGCGAAGTGGCCGCCGGGTGCGATGTGGTTGTCCCGGGTGGCCACCACGTGCTGGTAGCCGGAGCCGGCCGCCTGCCCGATCAGCTCGGTCACGGCGGCGGCCACGTCGGCACCCCCGGACACCGCGAGGCTGCCCCCCTCGCAGAAGTCGTTCTGCACGTCTACGACGATCAAGGCGCGGCGCATGGTGGTGTCCTTCGGCTAGGGCCTGTCGTTTGGATCAGGCCGGCTGTGAGGTGCGGCTTCTTGCGGCCGACCCGAGCGGGGTCTGGTGCGTGCAGATGCAAGGCGGAGGAGGGAGTCGACGCGGAGCGTCGGGGACCGACGACAACGCGGCAGATGCGCGTGCCAGGGCCCGCGACGCAGGGCTGATCCAAACGGCAGGGCCTGAGGGTCGGGTAGGGGTGCGGGCCCGGCCGTTGAACTTCCGAGCCTAGAGACTTCGGGGGCGGGGCGGGAGAGGGGCGTCGCGGAACGTGACCGCGGGTGCCGCCGGCCGCCCCGGCACCTCAGCGCGGATGGACGTACTCGGTCGGTATGACGGCCTCCCCGCGGGAGAGCTGGGTCGCCGACAGCGGCAGCCCGGCCCGCGCGGCCGCGTGCCGCTCGCGCACCACGTCCAGCGGCTCCCGGGCGACCACCTCGCCGCCCTTTATCAGCTCCACCAGCAGCTCCCGGCCGGCCAGCTCGGCCGGGACCGGCCCGGTGCCGACGACCTCGGCCTCGGCGACCCCGTCCGCGTCCAGCCGCCGCGCGGCCCACTTGCGGCCCCCGAGCGACGTCTTGCCGCCGCTGGACCGCTTCGCCACCGGCACCAGCGGCGCCCGGGGATCGTCGGACTCCGCGCGGGCGACGAGCTTGTAGACCATCGACGCCGTCGGGTGCCCGGACCCGGTCACCAGCTGGGTGCCGACGCCGTAGGCGTCCACCGGAGCGGCCGCCAGCGAGGCGATGGCGTACTCGTCCAGGTCCGAGGTCACGACGATCTTCGTGTCCCGGGCGCCCAGGGCGTCCAGCTGCTGCCGCACCCGGTGCGCGACCAGCAGCAGGTCGCCCGAGTCGATGCGCACCGCGCCCAGCTCGGGCCCGGCGATCTCGACGGCGGTACGGACGGCCTCGGCGACGTCGTAGGTGTCGACGAGCAGCGTCGTGCCCCGGCCCAGCGAGTCGACCTGGGCGCGGAAGGCGTCCCGCTCGCTGTCGTGCAGCAGGGTGAAGGCGTGCGCGGAGGTGCCGACGGTCGGGATGCCGTAGCGGAAGCCGGCCGCCAGGTCGGAGGTGGAGGAGAAACCGCCGACGTAGGCGGCGCGGGAGGCGGCGACGGCCGCCAGTTCGTGGGTGCGGCGGGCGCCCATCTCGATCAGCGGCCGGTCGCCCGCCGCCGAGGCCATGCGGGAGGCCGCCGCGGCGATGGCGGAGTCGTGGTTGAGGATGGACAGGATCACGGTCTCCAGCAGCACGCACTCGGCGAAGGAGCCCTCCACCCGCAGCACCGGCGAGCCCGGGAAGTACACCTCACCCTCGGGGTAGCCCCAGATGTCGCCGGAGAAGCGGTAGCCGGCCAGCCACCGCAGCGTCTCCTCGTCGACGATCCGCCGCTCCCGCAGGAAACCGAGGACGCCCGCGTCGAAGCGGAAGTTCTCGACGGCGTCCAGCACGCGTCCGGTGCCCGCCACGACGCCGTAGCGCCGCCCCTCGGGCAGCCGCCGGGTGAAGATCTCGAACACCGACCGGCGCCCGGCGGTGCCCGCCTCCAGGGCGGCCTGCAGCATCGTCAGCTCGTAGTGGTCCGTGAAGAGCGCCGTCGACGGGACGTCCACCGGCAGCCCAAGGTCCGCTGTGTTCATGGCAGGGGATGGTACCCCCATTTCGTCAGTTTGACGATTTGCGGTGGCGGCTCCGGGCCGTTTGTGCGACCACCCCCCTCGGGTGGCAGCATGGGCCTTGTGACGTCACCCGCTCCCGTAGAGATCGAACGCACCGAATCGGCGGAGGAGGCCTTCGCCGTACCCGAGCCGGACGTCCCCTGGGTCACGATCGTCCACAACGACCCGGTCAACCTCATGAGCTACGTGACGTACGTCTTCCAGACGTACTTCGGCTACAGCAAGGACAAGGCCACCAAGCTCATGCTCGACGTCCACCACAAGGGCCGGGCGGTCGTCTCCAGCGGCACGCGCGAGGAGATGGAGCGCGACGTGCAGGCCATGCACGGCTACGGCCTGTGGGCCACCCTCCAACAGGACCGGAAATGACCCGCCCCCGGGCCGCAGGACCCGAAGCGGTCCGCCCGCCGGCCGCAGGACCGGACACGACCCGCCCCCGCCCGCAGGACCGGAAGTAGCGAATCTCCTTCATGCCCGGACACTTCGAACCGCTCCCCGGCGGCGGCGCGGCCGTCGCCCTCGACGACGTCGAGATCTCCATCATCCGGTCGCTGGCCGTCCAGCTCCTGGAGCTGATCGGCCCCGGCCCCGCCGAGGACGCCAACGCCGACCCGCTCGCCGGGCTGTTCGCCGACGGCCCCAGCGAACCCCCCAAGGACCCCGTCCTCAAACGGCTGTTCCCCGACGCCTACAGCGACCCGGAGCAGGCCCCCGGCACGTCCGCCGAAGCGGAGGAACGGCGGGCGCACTCCGCCGAGTTCCGCCGCTACACCGAGAACGACCTGCGCGCCGGCAAGCGCGAGAACGCCCTCGCGGTGGTCCGCTCGCTGGACGCGCTCGAGCCCGCGGGCGACGGCGGGGCCGTGCTGAAGCTGTCGGCCGGCGAGTCCCGGCAGTGGCTCGGCGCCCTCAACGACCTGCGCCTGGCCATCGGCGCCCGGCTGGAGATCACCGACGAGGACGACACCGACGCCCTCTACGGCCTGCCCGACGACGACCCGCGCAAGCCGATGGTGATGGCGTACCTGTGGCTGGGCGGCCTCCAGGAGACCCTCGTCGCCACCCTCATGCCCTGACCGGGTGACGGTCCGGCGTTCACTCCGTTCGCTCAGAGGGCGCTCAAATCCGGATAACGATCACATCACCGCGACGGCCGGGTATGCGCCTCACGAGTGTTCTTTGTCCGGTTTTCCCTGTGGCGTGTCTCACTTTCCACGCCGATGATCAAGATTGCGGCCGTGATAAATCTTCACGACCGCCCGGCGGACACCACCCACGTCCGCCGGGTGCGCCACCGAGCCGGCGACCGCCGGCCAGGCACGAGCGGGCTGCGAAGCCCGCTCAACTCCATTCATCCGGGGGGATCGAGAGCCGGTCCGCGGCCGACGAGAGGCCGGGCTCGGCATGGAGAAAGGCGCACCGCACATGACCTCCGCCCAGGTCGACACGGAGAACACCTCCGAAGAGGGGTACGAACGCGGACTCGGCAGCCGCCAGGTCCAGATGATCGCCATCGGCGGCGCCATCGGCGTCGGACTGTTCCTGATGGCCGGAGCGAACATCGCCAAGGCCGGCCCCAGCCTCATCCTGATGTACGCCCTCGCCGGCGCCATCGTCTTCTTCATCATGCGAGCGCTCGGCGAACTGCTGCTCTACCGCCCGGTCTCGGGCTCCTTCGCCGAATACTCGCGCGAATTCCTCGGCCCGTTCTTCGGCTACTTCACCGGCTGGACCTACTGGCTGATGTGGGTCGTCACCGGTATGTCGGAGCTGACGGCCACCGCGATCTACGTCCACTACTGGTTCCCGGCCGTCCCGCAGTGGGTGACCGCCCTGGTCTTCCTGGTGATCCTCTTCGGGGTCAACCTCATCTCCGTGAAGGTCTTCGGCGAGCTCGAGTTCTGGTTCTCGATGGTCAAGGTCACCGCCCTGATCGGCATGATCGTCATCGGTCTCGGCGTGCTCACCTTCGGCGTCAGCTCGGCCGGCGACACCGCCGCCGTCTCCAACCTCTGGGCCTTCGACGGCTTCTTCCCCAACGGCATCGGCTCCTCCCTGATGACCCTGCAGGGCGTGATGTTCGCCTACCTCGCCGTCGAACTGGTCGGCGTCACCGCCGGCGAGTCGGAGAACCCCGAGAAGACCCTGCCCAAGGCCATCAACACGCTGCCCTGGCGCATCGCCCTGTTCTACGTCGGCGCCCTCGCCGTCATCCTCTGCGTGGTCAAGTGGACCGAGTTCGCGCCCGGCGTGAGCCCGTTCGTCGCCGCCTTCGCCAAGATCGGCATCCCGGCGGGCGCCGGCATCGTCAACTTCGTCGTGCTGACCGCCGCCCTGTCCTCCTGCAACTCCGGCATGTACTCCACCGGCCGCATGCTGCGCACCCTGGCCGACAACGGCGAGGCGCCCAAGGGCTTCCAGCGGCTGTCCGCCGCCAAGGCCCCGGCACTCGGCATCACCGTCTCCGTCCTCTTCATGGGCATCGGCGTGGTCCTCAACTACGTCGTCCCCGAGAAGGCGTTCGGCTACGTCACCTCGGTGGCCACCGCCGCCGGCATCTGGACCTGGCTGATGATCCTGATCAGCCACGTCCGCTACCGCCGCGCGGTCGTCGCGGGCCGGCTGCCCGCCTCCGCCTTCCCCGCCCCGGGCGGCTCGGTGTGCAGCTGGATCGCCATCGTCTTCCTGCTGTTCGTCACCGGCCTGATCGCCTACGACGCCGACTCGCGCGTCTGCCTGTACGTGATGGCCGGCTGGGCCGCCGCCCTCGGCATCGGCTGGACCGTGCTCAGGAGCCGCAACCCGCGCATCGCCGAGCGCCGCGAGCCGACGCTGGAAAAGGTGGGCTGACCCGCCAGGGCGCCCGGGCTGACCGGCCAGGGCCCCGCACCGTCCGGCATATGGGCCGCCCCGTACCACCCTCCGGTACGCGGCGGCCCTCTGCTTATCCTGGCCACCATGCTGACCATCACCCAGGCCCTGTACGACCAGATCGTCGCCCACGCGCGCGAGGACCACCCCGACGAGGCGTGCGGCGTCGTCGCCGGACCGGTGGGCAGCGGCCGCCCCGAGCGCTTCGTCCCGATGCTGAACGCGGCCCGCTCGCCCACGTTCTACGAGTTCGACTCGCACGACCTGCTGAAGCTCTACCGCGAGATGGACGACCGCGACGAGGAGCCGGTGATCATCTACCACTCCCACACCGCGACCGAGGCCTACCCCTCCCGCACCGACGTCTCCTACGCCAACGAACCCGGCGCCCACTACGTCCTGGTCTCCACCGCCGACACCGACGGCGCCGGCGACTTCCAGTTCCGCTCCTTCCGCATCGTGGAAGGCGAGATCACGGAGGAGGAAGTCAAGGTAGTGGAGGCCTACTGACCTCCCGATCTCAAACCTTGGATGAATTCCGTCCGCAATCTGAGATCACACTCGGGGTGCCCGGCGGGGAATCGATACGATGAGTTCATGGTTCCCCATGACGTGAGCGAAAAGACGCCGGGCATGCTGCTCGTGGCGCGGCTGCACGTCGACCTGTGCAGGCTCGCCAGCGCCATCTGTTGACGCTGCCCTGCCGCCGTACGGCCGTGAGCCGCGGCGCCTCACACACGCACGACCTGCTGCACAGCGCTGCCGCGCGCCCACCGACCCGAACACCATCCGACAGGAGCCCGCAACCATGGCCATCGAGGTCCGCATCCCCACCATCCTCCGCCAGTACACCGACGGTCAGAAGGCGGTGGAGGGCCAGGGAGACACCCTCGCCGAACTCTTCGCCGACCTCGAGACCCGGCACACCGGCATCCAGGCCCGGATCGTCGACGGCGGCGAGCTGCGCCGGTTCGTCAACGTCTACCTCAACGACGAGGACGTCCGCTTCCTCGACGGCATCAACACCAAGGTCGCCGACGGCGACAACGTGACGATCCTGCCGGCCGTGGCCGGCGGTATGGCCTGATCCAGATGCGCTACGACTCGCCGATCGCCGCGGTGGGCAACACGCCCCTGGTCCGCCTGCCGCGCCTGTCGCCGTCCGACGACGTCCGCATCTGGGCCAAGCTGGAGGACCGCAACCCCACCGGCTCGATCAAGGACCGCCCCGCGCTGTTCATGATCGAGCAGGCGGAGAAGGAGGGCCGGCTCACCCCCGGCTGCACCATCCTCGAGCCGACCTCCGGCAACACCGGCATCTCCCTGGCCATGGCGGCCAAGCTCAAGGGCTACCGCATGGTCTGCGTGATGCCCGAGAACACCTCGCAGGAGCGCCGGGACCTGCTCGGCATGTGGGGCGCGACGATCATCTCCTCCCCGGCGGCGGGCGGCTCCAACACCGCCGTGCGGGTCGCCAAGGAACTCGCCGCCGAGCACCCCGACTGGGTCATGCTCTACCAGTACGGCAACCCGGACAACGCGGGCGCCCACTACGCCACCACCGGCCCGGAGATCCTCGCCGACCTGCCCTCCATCACCCACTTCGTGGCCGGCCTCGGCACCACCGGCACCCTCATGGGCGTCGGCCGCTACCTGCGCGAGCACAAGCCCGACGTCAAGATCGTCGCCGCCGAGCCGCGCTACGACGACCTCGTCTACGGCCTGCGCAACCTCGACGAGGGCTTCGTACCGGAGCTGTACGACGCCTCCGTCCTCACCACCCGCTTCTCGGTCGGCTCCGCCGACGCCGTCACCCGCACCCGCGAACTCCTCCAGCAGGAGGGCATCTTCGCGGGCGTCTCCACCGGCGCCGCACTGCACGCGGCCATCGGCGTCGGCAAGAAGGCGCTGAAGGCCGGCGAGCACGCCGACATCGTCTTCGTGGTCGCCGACGGCGGCTGGAAGTACCTCTCCACCGGCGTCTACACCGCCGCCACCACCGAAGAGGCCATCGAAACCCTGCACGGCCAGCTCTGGGCCTGAGCCCTCGCCTCGGTGAGCCCTCGCCGAGGGCTCAGCCGGCCAGATGACGGACCTGGTCCCACAGGGCCGGGTCCACCACACCCACCCGGCGCCGGAAGTCCCCCACCGGCACCTCGCGCAGCCCGTCCGTCTCCAGGAAGCTCGCGCGTCCCCGGGCGTCACCCACGGCGCCCGGCGGCAGCGCGATCACCCCCGGCCGCCCGCCACGGTACCGGCTGGTGATCTTCGCGACGGTCGCCCGCTCACCGTGCACCACCAGCACCAGACACGGCCGGTCCTTCCCCCGCCCGCCGCGCCCCGCCGCCCGGCCCGCCGCCCGGCCCGCCGCACCGCGCGCCGCCCCTCGCGGCCCCGGGGCGTCCTCGAACGGGACGTTCGCCCACCAGATCTCCGCCGGCCGCGGCCGCACCCCCGGCCGCACCCCCGGCCGCCCCGGCGGGCGCGTCCGGCGTCCCCCGGGCCGCCGCCCCCGCCCCCACCCGTCGACGAGCGTCGCGACGAGCGCGAGCAGCACCACCGCGGCGAGCGCCGGCCACCAGGACGTGTCCATGCGCACGACGTTACCGGCGCGCACCCGGCGTCGCGCGCCGCCCCGCACCCCCGGTCCGCCCCTCTTCCAGCCGAACCGGTGACACCACAGGTGAGTTCGCCCACAACAGCCCTTGGCGGAGGAGCGACCGCGGGTTTTGCGCCTTACGCTCGACGGACCGCACGACCCCCGTCTACACATCCCGCCAGCGGAGGTTTCTGCTCCCATGAAGCTCACCGTCGTCGGCTGCTCGGGGTCGTTCCCGTCCGCGGAATCGGCCTGCTCGAGCTACCTCGTCGAGGCCGACGGCTTCCGGCTGCTTCTCGACATGGGCAACGGCGCCCTCGGCGAGCTGCAGCGCCACTGCGGTCTCTACGACCTCGACGCGATCTTCCTCAGCCACCTGCACGCCGACCACTGCATCGACATGTGCGCGTACTTCGTCGCGCGCTACTACCGCCACGACGGCGGCCGTTGCGAGCCGATCCCCGTCTACGGCCCCGAGGGCACCGAACACCGGCTGACCACCGCCTACGCGGACACCCCCACCGCCTCCTCGATGAGCGAGGTCTTCGACTTCCACACGGTCAAGCCCTCCACGTTCGACCTCGGCCCGTTCACCGTGCACACCGAACGCGTGGCCCACCCCGTGGAGGCGTACGGCATCCGCATCGAGCACGGCGGGAAGGTCCTGACGTACTCCGGCGACACCGGCGTCAGCCCGGCCCTCGACGAACTCGCCCGCGACAGCGACCTGTTCCTCTGCGAAGCCGCGTTCACCCACGGCAAGGAGGACATCCCGGACCTGCACCTCAACGGCCGCGAGGCCGGCGAGGCGGCGGCCCGGGCGGGCGCCCGGCGCCTGGTCCTCACCCACATCCCGCCGTGGACCGACCCGCAGATCAACCTCGCCGACGCGCGCGCGGTGTTCGACGGCCCGGTGGAACTGGCGACGCCCGGGACGACGTACCGGATCTGACGCCCGGATCCGACGAGCACGGCACGACGAAGGCCCCCGAGCGCCGAGTTCCGGTGGATCCCAGCGGCCGGGGGCCTTCGTCGTACCGGAAGGCTCACGCCTTCGTGAGGTCCTCGACCTCCCCCTCGGGCTCGCGGCCCGGCGTGGGCAGGTCGAACCTGGTGATGGCGAAGCGGAACACCGCGTAGTACACCGCCGCGAACACCAGGCCGACCGGAATGATCAGCCAGGGCTTGGTCGCCAGGCCCCAGTTGAGGAAGTAGTCGATCGCGCCGGCCGAGAAACTGAAGCCGTGGTGCACGCCCAGCGCCCAGGTCACCGCCATGGAGACCGCGGTCAGCAGCGCGTGGATCACGTACAGCAGCGGCGCGATGAACATGAACGCGAACTCGATCGGCTCGGTGATGCCGGTCACGAACGACGTCAGCGCCAGCGACAGCATCATTCCGCCGACGGCCTTGCGGCGCTCCGGACGGGCGCAGTGGGTGATCGCCAGTGCGGCGGCCGGCAGCGCGAACATCATGATCGGGAAGAAGCCGGTCATGAACTGACCCGCGGTCGGGTCACCGTGGAAGAAGCGCGGCAGGTCACCGTGCCACACGGCGCCGGAGCCGTCCTTGAACGAGCCGATCTCCTGCCAGGCCACCGTGTTGACGAACTGGTGCATGCCGACCGGCAGCAGCGCCCGGTTGATGGCGCCGAAGACGGCCGCGCCGACGGAACCGAGACCGGTCATCCACTCGCCGAAGTCCGTGATGACGCCGCCGATGGGCTCCCACACCAGACCGAACACGACGCCGACGCCCGTGCCGATGAACGCCATCAGGATCGGGACCAGACGGCGGCCGTTGAAGAAGCCCAGCCAGTCGGGCAGCTTCGTGCGGTGGAACCGCTGCCAGGTGACGGCGGCGATCAGACCCATGATGATGCCGCCCAGCACCTTGGGGTCGTTGTAGGTCGCGGCGACGTCCGCGCCCTTGGTCACCTTCGCCTCGGTGATCGGGAACGCGGTCAGCACGTTCTTGTACACCAGGAAGCCGACCAGCGCCGCCAGCGCGGTCGAGCCGTCGGACTTCTTGGCGAAGCCGATGGCGATGCCGACGCAGAACAGCAGCGGCAGGTTGCTGAAGACGGCGTCGCCGGCGGTGGCGAACACGGCCGCCACCTTGTTCCAGCCGAGGCCGTCCTTGCCGAACACGTCGTCCTGGCCGAGCCGCAGCAGGATGCCCGCCGCGGGCAGCACGGCGATCGGGAGCTGCAGGCTGCGGCCGACCTTCTGCAGGCCCTGCAACAGGCCCGATCCCCACTTCTTCGAGGGGGCCGCCGTCGGCGCGGTGGCGGTGCTCATAGACTTCCTCCATCGGGTGGTGGTCTACACCACTCAGTGGTGTAGACCTGTTGTAGCACGATGAAGGCAGAGTGAGGAACCCTCCGGAACCAGGACCGGAACACCGTGCTCCGCGCCCGGGAACCGGCTGTAGGTTACTGCGACAAACCGGTCGACAAAACGGTTCGAAACAGGGGAGAACGACATGGCCAGCAAGGCAGAGAAGATCGTCGCCGGACTCGGCGGCATCGACAACATCGAGGAGATCGAAGGCTGCATCACCCGGCTGCGCACCGAGGTGTCCGACGCCTCGCTGGTCGACGAGGCCGCCCTCAAGGCCGCCGGCGCCCACGGCGTCGTCAAGATGGGAACCGCCATCCAGGTCGTCATCGGCACCGACGCCGACCCCATCGCCGCGGAGATCGAGGACATGATGTGAACCCCGCGCTCCACTGACCGGGCCCTTCCCACCGGGAAGGGCCCTTCACGGCGGCCCCCCCCCGCACCGGTCCTCCCTGGGGGAGAGCCCCTCCCGCCCGTACGGCTAGGCTCAGCGCCATGTCTCGAATCGACGGCCGTACCCCCCGACAGCTCCGCCCGGTCACCATCGAGCGCGGCTGGAGCAAGCACGCCGAGGGCTCCGTCCTCGTCTCCTTCGGCGACACCAAGGTCCTCTGCACCGCCTCCGTCACCGAAGGCGTCCCCCGCTGGCGCAAGGGCAGCGGCGAAGGCTGGGTCACCGCCGAGTACGCCATGCTGCCCCGCGCCACCAACACCCGCGGCGACCGCGAGTCCGTCCGGGGCCGGATCGGCGGCCGCACCCACGAGATCAGCCGCCTCATCGGCCGCTCCCTGCGCGCCGTCATCGACTACAAGGCCCTCGGCGAGAACACCGTCGTCCTCGACTGCGACGTCCTCCAGGCCGACGGCGGCACCCGCACCGCCGCCATCACCGGCGCCTACGTCGCCCTCGCCGACGCCATCGCCTGGGCCCAGGGCAAGAAACTCATCAAGGGCGGCCGCCAGCCCCTCACCGGCACCGTCTCCGCCGTCTCCGTCGGCATCGTCGGCGGCGTCCCCCTCCTCGACCTCTGCTACGAGGAAGACGTCAAGGCCGACACCGACATGAACGTCGTCTGCACCGGCGACGGACGCTTCGTCGAGGTCCAGGGCACCGCCGAGGCCGAACCCTTCGCCCGCGAGGAACTCGACGCCCTGCTCGACCTCGCCGTCGCCGGCTGCACGGAACTCGCCGCCCTCCAGCGCACGACCCTCGACACCGTCCTCGACAGGTAACGGGCGCACCGGGTAAAAGGACCGGGTAAAAGGAACGCCAAGGAAAGCGGGCACCGGGGGCAACCCCCGACGCCCGCCCGCGCGTCCGTACGATTGCGGGCGCACGACACACCGTCGTGCGCCCGACCAGCACGGGGGGCCCACGGGCCTGGACACGGAGGGAAACCCAGCATGGCCGCGAGCCGACGCCGGCACAGCCGCCGCACCGCCACAGTCGCCGCCACGGCGGCGGCCGTCGCGCTGACCGCCGCACTCACCACCGGCTGCGACGCCGTCAACAAGGCCCTGGACTGCGTCCAGACCGCGGACGCCATCGCCGACAGCGTCACCGACCTCCAGCAGGCCGTCGAGAACGCCGCCGACAACCCCACCCAGCTCGACCAGTCCCTCGCCTCCATCGACAAGAACCTCGACAAGATCGGCGACAAGACCGACAACGCCGACGTCAACAAGGCCGTCGACGACCTGCAGAAGGCCGTGCAGAACGTCCGCACCGCCGTCCGCGACGGCGACAGCACCCCCGACATCAGCCCGGTCACCGACGCCGCCGGCGAACTCACCAAGGTCTGCACCTCGTAACCCGGGCGACCCGGCAACCCGGCAACCCGGCGACCCGGCAACCCGGCGAACGCACACCGCCGGGCCCGCGATACTGAGGGACATGACCCGCCTGATCCTCGCCACCCGCAACGCCGGAAAGATCGCCGAACTCAGGGCCATCCTCGCCGAAGCAGGCCTGCCCCACGACCTCATCGGCGCGGAGACCTACCCCGACGTGCCCGACGTCAAGGAAACCGGCGTCACCTTCGCCGAGAACGCCCTCCTCAAGGCCCACGCCCTCGCCCAGGCCACGGGCCTGCCCGCGGTGGCCGACGACTCGGGCCTCTGCGTCGACGTCCTCGGCGGCGCCCCCGGCATCTTCTCCGCGCGCTGGTCCGGCCGCCACGGCGACGACAAGGCCAACCTCGACCTCCTCCTCGCCCAGCTCGCCGACATCGACGAAGCCCACCGCGCCGCCCACTTCGCCTGCGCCGCCGCCCTCGCCCTCCCCGACGGCCGCGAACGCGTGGTCGAGGGCCAGCTCCGCGGCACCCTCCGCCACGCCCCCACCGGCACGAACGGCTTCGGCTACGACCCGATCCTCCAGCCCGACGGCGAAACCCGCACCTGCGCCCAGCTGACCCCGGAAGAAAAGAACGCCATCAGCCACCGCGGCAAGGCCTTCCGCGCCCTGGTACCGGTGATACGGGATCTACTGGGCTGACACAGAGAGGGGCCGCCCAGTACTGGGCGGCCCCTCTGTACGTGTGCGGCCGGTGGGACTCGAACCCACACGGGCGTGAACCCACTGGGACCTAAACCCAGCATGACTACCAATTCCATCACGGCCGCTCAAAAACGGTCATCGTGCTCAACCGGCAGCGCTCAGTGTACGGGTAGAGCGAGTCACGCGGCGAGGGGCACCCTGCCCTTCTGCCGACACCACGTATCTGTCAGCGCATGACAGTTGGGGCACAGATAGCGCAGGTTTTCCCGACGGTTGTCGCGCCAGTCCCCGTTGACGTGGTCGATCTGCAGGGTGATGGGCCGACCGAGCCACTCGCCTGTGTTGCCGCAGGTTTCGCATGCGTATGGCACCCCGATCTCGGTCAGGGCCCGGTGAAGTTGGGACCTGTTCGTGCGTCCTGATTCCGGGGGCAGGACGTTTAGCACCCGGTGGGCGATGAACTCAGGCGCGGGGCGCTCCGGACGCGCCCACGACCGGCGCTTGAAGTGGCTCGTGTCCAGGCCCAGTCGATTCGCTGCGCGCCGGACGCGCCGGTGGTTGGTGTCGTTCACGTCCAGGCCGAGGCCTCGCATCACCTCGGCGTAGCTCGTGGAGCGCTGTACGAGGTCGCGAAGCCTGTCCTCGGGAATGGGCAGGCGTTGGTGGGAGAAATGCGCCGTGTCGATGCGCTCAGCGCGCAACATACGGCTCAGAGTCGCGCGGGAGCGGCTGTCATCCGGTACGCCTAGAGCGCGAGCCACGCTTCGCACACTGGTCGCCGTTGCCGCAGCCGCCCTGAGTTCCTCGGCCGTGAAGGGCAGGTCCAGGTCGGGCCGGTTGATACCAGGGAAGTGTCTGATGTCGATACCGGCCGCGTGAATGCGGCGGCGAATGTGTGACAGGGTGCCGGTGGCCGGAGTGGCGCCCAGCTTCAGGGCGACTTCGCGCAACGAGGACGATGAGGCGGCGGCTTCGGCAATGGCAGAGTCCGGATACTTGCGCCACGGGCTGAGCCTGACGAAGTGGCTCGTGTCGAGGCCATGCGCGGCCACTTTCTCCTGCAGTACGCGTCGTTGTCCTCCGCTCGCCCTGAGCCCGAGCCGGCGCATCAGGTCGGCCCAGTTGCGAGCCTCCGCGACGGCGGGTGCGAGCTGCGTCTTGTCGTACGGGTCCAGCCGCCGTGCGCCGTGCTCGCGCGTGTTGCGCGTCGTGGATTCGGGTGTGCTCTGCACGTCTCTCGCCCCTCCTGTACCGGCCGCGTGTTCGTGGCCTCGTACGGAGTAACGAAACGGTTGTCGGAAGGTCACGCACGGTGACGTGAGAGCGGCCCGCGCCGGGAAATGCCGGCGCGGGCCGATCGGCGGCAGCCGACGGGCGTCAGATGCCCAGGTCCTTGATGATCTTGGCGACGTGGCCGGTGGCGCGGACGTTGTAGAGGGCGCGTTCCACCTTGCCCTCCTCGTCGACGACGATCGTGGAGCGGATGACGCCCAGGTAGGTCTTGCCGTAGTTCTTCTTCTCGCCGTAGGCGCCGTAGGCCTCGGTGGTGGTCTTCTCGGGGTCGGCGAGCAGGGTGACCTTCAGGTTCTCCTTCTCGCGGAAGCGGGCCAGCTTCTCCGGGGCGTCCGGTGAGATGCCGAGGACGTCGTAGCCCGCGCCGGCCAGCAGCTCCAGGTTGTCGGTGAAGTCGCAGGCCTGTTTGGTGCAGCCGGGGGTCAGGGCGGCCGGGTAGAAGTAGACGATGATCTTGCGGCCCCGGTGGTCCGACAGGGACACCTGGTTGCCGTCGGCGTCGGGCAGGGTGAAGTCGGGGGCAACGTCCCCGGGCTGGAGTCGCTCACTCATCGCGCTAGCGTAACCGGGGGTCCTGGCGGTGCGGCGGCACGTGGAGCTGACAGACTGTCTTGGACAGCATCAGCAGACTTCCGGAGGCCGTACGGTGGCGGACACGTCGGACACGTCGGACACGAGAACGCCGGCGCAGATCGAGGCGGACATCAAGCGCCGCCGCGATGTGCTGGCCGAGACCCTGGACGAGATCGGGGTGCGGGTGCACCCGAAGACGATCGTCGGGGACGCCAAGGCCCGGGTGGCCGCCAACGTCGATCACACGCTCGGACGGGCCTACGTGGAGGTCAACCGGGTCGTCAGCGACGTGCGGGCCAAGTTCGTGGATGAGGAGGGCGCCCCCCGGCTGGAGCGGATCGTGCCCGTCGCCCTGGTCGCTGTCGGGCTGGTGGGCCTGTTCGCCCTGAGCACCCGGCGGCGCAAGGGCTGACCAAGGGCTGACCAAGGGCTGACCCACCGGCGCACGGACGTGGTAGAGGCAGGTAGGTTCGAAGGCGTGAGCGTCAAGAGAAACGAGCAGAGCACCCAGCACGACAAGCTGCCCATCCGGATGCTGCACGACCGTGTGCTGGTGCGGCAGGAGACCGGTGAGGGCGAGCGGCGGTCGGGCGGGGGCATTCTGATCCCCGCCACCGCGGCGGTGGGGCGGCGGCTGGCCTGGGCCGAGGTCGTGGCCGTGGGGCAGAACGTCCGTACCGTGGAGCCGGGTGACCGGGTCCTGTTCGATCCGGAGGACCGGGCCGAGGTCGAGGTGCGGGGCGTGGCGTACGTGCTCATGCGTGAGCGTGACCTGCACGCCGTGGCCGCCGACCGTTTCGAGGGAACCGAGGACTCGACCGGGCTCTACCTCTGAGGAAGACGTAGGACAGACAACGGCGAAGGGGGCCGGTGACGGTTGTCACCGGCCCCCTTCGCCGTCTGTCGTCGTGTCACTGCCTGCGGCCTGCGGCGAGCAGGCCCGCGGTGGTTCCGCCGGTGTCGGTTCCGGTGGTGCCTCCGTTCGTGCCGCCGTTCGTGCCGCCGGTGGTGGTTCCGCCGGTCGTCGTGCCGCCGGTGGTGGTGCCGCCGGTGGTGCCGCCCGTGGTGGTCGTTCCGCCGCCGGTCGTGGTGGTGCCGCCGTTCGTGTCGCCGGTGGTGCCGCCGGTGGTGGTGCCGCCGGTCGCGGTGGGGTCGCTCGGGGTGGGCGTGCCGCCGGTGGTGCCTCCGGTGTCCTGGCCGCCGGTGTCGGTGCCCCCGGTGTCCTGGCCGCCGGTGGCCGGCTGGTCCTGGGAGGGGGAGGCGCTGGGCTGCTGGATCACGTCGGCGCCGGGCTGGAGCTGGAGGTGGAAGTCGGCGGCCGGCTTCCCCTTGAGGGCGGTCTTGGTGTACTGGGCCCAGATCTCGGCGGGCGGTCCGCCGCCGTTGACGCGGGGCAGGCCCATCGCGCCGTAGAGCGACTTGTGCTGGGCGGTGACCGGGTCCTGGCCCATGACGGCGACGACGGTGGCGAGGTCGGGGGTGTAGCCGGCGAACCAGGCGGCCCGGTCCTCCTCGGCGGTGCCGGTCTTGCCGGCGGCGGGGCGGCCGGCGGCCTGTGCGGCGGTGGCGGTGCCGTTCTGGACGACGGAGCGCAGGATCGACGTGGTGGTGTCGGCGGCTTCCCGGCTGACCGCCTGTGCGCTGGTCTTCTTCGGCAGGTCCATCACGTCCTTGCCGTCCTTGGTGATCGATTCGACGATCGTGTAGACGCCGTGCTTGCCGTGGTTGGCGAGGGTCGCGTACGCCTGGGTCATGTCGAGCACGCTGGCGGTGGCGGTGCCCAGGGCGATCGACGGGTAGGGGTTGAGGTCCTTGGTGTCGGAGGGGATGCCGAGGGCGAGCGCGGTCTGCTTGACCTTGTCGGGGCCGACGTCGACGGCCATCTGCGCGTACACCGAGTTGACGGACTTGTCGGTGGCGGTGCGGACGGTGATCTGGCCGTAGGAGACGCTGTCCTCGTTCTCGGGGGCGTAGGTGCCGCCGTTCCAGCCCTGCACGGGGCGCCTGTTGGTGCCGTCGTAGTAGGTGTTGGGCGTGATGGGGGCGCGGCCCTGGGTTTCGGACTCGTTCTGGACGGCGGAGGTGAACACGAACGGCTTGAAGGTGGAGCCGACCTGGAAGTCACCGCGGGTCGCGCCGTTGGTGTACTGCTTGACGTAGTCGATGCCGCCGTACATGGCGACGACCTTGCCGGTCTTGGGGTCGATGGAGGCGCCGCCGGCTCGGACGTAGGTGTCGACCTTGCGGTGTTTCTTGTCGAGCCGGGAGATCACCTTGTCGTTGACGGCCTTCACGAAGGCGTCCTGCTTGCTCTTCTGCAGGGTGGTGGTGATGCGGTAGCCGCCGGCTTCCAGTTCGTCCTTGTCGACGATCTTGTTCTCGGTGAGGTAGTCCTTGACGGCTTCGACGAGGTAGCCGCGCTGCCCGGACATGCCGGTGGAGACGGTCTGTTCCTTCGGCGTGGGGAACTTCAGCCCGGCGCGCGCCGATTCGCTCAGCCAGCCCTTCTTGACCATGCCGTCGAGGACGTAGTTCCAGCGGGCGACGGCGGCGGGCCGGTTCTGCGGGTGGGCGACGACGTCGTACTCGCTGGGCGCGTTGACGAGCGCGGCGAGGTAGGCGGCGTGGGCCGGGTCGAGGTCGGCGGCGTCCTGGCCGTAGTAGGCCTGGGCGGCGGCCTGGATGCCGTAGGCGTTGCGGCCGAAGTAGCTGGTGTTGAGGTAGCCCTCGAGGATGCGGTCCTTGGACTGGGTGCGGTCCAGCTTGATGGAGATGAAGAATTCCTTCACCTTGCGGGTGACGGTCTGCTCCTGGCCGAGGTAGTAGTTCTTCACGTACTGCTGGGTGATCGTCGAGCCGGACTGCTTGCCCTTGCCGGTGGCGGTGTTCCAGCCGGCCCGCAGCATCGCCTTGGGGTCGATGGCGGACTCGGTGTAGAAGTCGCGGTCCTCGGCGGCCAGGACCGCGTGCTGGGCGTCCTTGGAGACCTGGGCGAGGGTGACGTTCTCCCGGTTGATCTCGCCGTCGCGGGCGAGTTGGGAGCCGTCGGCGTACAGGTAGACGTTGGCCTGTTTGGTGGCGAGCGCGTTGGCCGGCGGGATGTTCACCATCGAGTAGCCGACGAAGAACAGGCCGACGAGCAGCAGGGCGCCGATGACGAAGGTGCCGAGCATCATGCGCCAGGTCGGGATCAGTCGGCGCAAGCCGGTGCGCCGGGGCCGCTTGGGTTTCGTCCCCCCGGCTGGTTCACCCCCCTGTTCGCTGCTCTGGTCGGCCGGCTGCTGCGCCTCGTCACTCATGTGTTGCACGGACTCCTGTTTCGCTTCGTACGTTCCCGTACGACCTCGTTCGCGTTCTGCGCCCCCTGTTGAAGACTCTCGCACCCGGCGTTCCGTTCCCGGATCCCGGCACGCGTCCGGTCGGGAAAACGCGTGGCGTGCGTCACTGTCCGCGCACTAGGCTCCTGCGCTTCGGTGCCTGTCCGGTGAGGAGGTCTGTGGCGTGGGTTCGGGCCGGTTGTATGCGGCCGTCGCGGCAGGGGGGTTCAGACGGTACGCGACGTATCGGACGGCCACGGCGGCCGGGGTGTTCACGAACACCGTCTTCGGGGTGATCCTGGTCTATACCTACCTGGCGTTGTGGGAGGTGAAGCCGCATCTGGGCGGTTACGACCGGTCGCAGGCGGTCACCTATGTGTGGCTGGGGCAGGCGATGTTCTCCACGCTGGCCATCCAGGGCGGGGGTGTGGAGCGGGAGTTGATGGACCGGATCCGTACGGGTGCGATCGCGGTCGATCTGTACCGGCCGGTGGATCTGCAACTGTGGTGGCTGGCGAGCGACATGGGGCGGGCGGTGTTCCAGTTGCTGGGGCGGGGTGTGGTGCCGTTCGCGTTCGGGGCGTTGTTCTTCCCGGTGGCGCTGCCGGGTGACGTCGGGACCTGGGCGGCGTTCGGGGTGGCGCTGGTGCTGGCGATGGCGGTGAGTTTCGGGATCCGCTACCTGGCGGCGCTGAGTGTGTTCTGGCTGCTGGACGGTGTCGGTGTCGGGCAGGCGTTGATGGTGACGGGGGTTTTCTGCTCGGGTCTGACGCTGCCGTTGAACGTCTTCCCGGGCGGGCTCGGCGATGTGGTTCGGGTGCTGCCGTGGGCGGCGCAGTTGCAGGTGCCGGCGGACGTGCTGATGGGGGAGGCCGCGCCGTTGTCGGCGTTCGCGTTCCAGGCGGTGTGGGCGGTGGTGCTGCTGGCGGCGGGGCGGCTGGTGCAGTCGGCGGCGACGCGGCGGGTGGTGGTGCAGGGTGGGTGAGGTGTCCGGGGTGACGGAGGCGGCCGCGGGGTCCGGTGCGGCGGGGCCTGGTGCGGCGGGGCCCGGCGCGGCTTCCGGGGCGGTGTCCCGGCTGGTCGACGGTCTGCGGGCGTACCGGCTGATCGCGGGGATGTGGATCCGTTCCACGATGACCTACCGGACGTCCTTCGCGCTGACGGTGGTGGGCAATGTGCTGCTGACCGGGATGGACTTCGTCGCGATCCTGCTGATGTTCTCCCGGGTGGATTCGCTGGCCGGCTGGACGCTGCCGGAGGTCGCCTTCCTGTACGGGCTGTCGGTGACGGCGTTCGGGGTCGCCGATCTGCTGCTCGGTTCGGCGGACGCGTTGGGCGTCCGGATGCGCGACGGTTCCTTCGACACGCTGCTGGTGCGGCCGGTTCCGGTGCTGGCCCAGCTGGGTGCGGACCGTTTCGCGCTGCGGCGTCTTGGCCGGATCACGCAGGGCGCGCTGGTGCTGGGGTGGGCGCTGGCTTCCGTGGACGTCGCCTGGAGCGTGGGGAAGGTGCTGCTGGTGCCGGTGACGGTGGTCAGCGGGGCGGCGGTGTTCGGGGCGGTGTTCGTGGCGGGGGCGGCGTTCCAGTTCGTGGCGCAGGACGCGGCGGAGGTGCAGAACGCGTTCACCTACGGCGGTACCACGCTGTTGCAGTATCCGCCGACGGTGTTCGGCCGGGACCTGGTGCGCGGGGTGACGTTCGTGCTGCCGCTCGCTTTCGTCAACTGGGTTCCGGCGGCTTATGTGTTGGGGCGGCCGTATCCGCTGGGTCTGCCCGGGTGGGCGGCGTTCGCGTCGCCGCTGGTGGCGGTGGTGTGCTGTGCGGTGGCGGGTCTCGCCTGGCGGGCCGGGCTGCGGTCGTATCGGAGTACGGGGAGTTGACGGTGGACGGTGCCCTGATCGAACTCGACGGTGTCGAGAAGGTCTTCGATGTGCGCAGGAAGACCGGTTTCCTGAAACGGGAGCGGCGGCGGGTGCGGGCGGTGGACGCGCTGTCGTTCACGGTGGAGCGCGGTGAGATGGTCGGCTACATCGGGCCGAACGGTGCGGGCAAGTCGACGACGATCAAGATGCTGACCGGGATCCTGACGCCGAGCGGGGGCCGGCTGCGGGTGGCGGGTCTCGATCCGTCGCGGGAGCGGACCCTGCTCGCGCACCGGATCGGGGTGGTGTTCGGGCAGCGTACGACGCTGTGGTGGGACCTGCCGTTGATCGACTCGTACCGGCTGATGCACCGCATGTACCGGATCCCGGACGCCCGTTACCGGGAGAACCTGGACCGCTGTGTGGAACTGCTTGAGCTGGGCGAGTTGTTGGACGTGCCGGTGCGGCAGCTGTCGCTGGGGCAGCGGATGCGCGGCGACATCGCGGCGGCGCTGCTGCACGATCCGGAGGTGCTGTACCTGGACGAGCCGACGATCGGTCTGGACGTGATCTCGAAGACGAAGGTGCGGGGATTCCTGCGGGAGTTGAACGCCGAGCGGGGCACGACGGTGCTGCTGACCACGCACGACCTCCAGGACATCGAGCAGCTGTGCTCCCGGGTGATGGTGATCGACCACGGCCGTCTGATGTACGACGGTCCGCTCGCCGGGCTGCACGAGGCGGGGGAGAGCGAGCGGACCCTGGTGGTGGACCTGGAGCGGGAGCTTCCGCCGGTCGAGGTGCCGGGTGCGCGGGTGGTGCGGGTGGAGGGGCCGCGGCAGTGGCTGGCGTTCCCGGCGGGGCAGTCGGCGGCGCCGCTGGTGGCGCGGATCGCGGTGGAGTACCCGCTGGTGGACCTGTCGGTGCGGGAGCCGGACATCGAGGCCGTCATCGCGCGGATGTACGCCGGGAAAGCGGTCTCGTAGGCTGCTGTCATGACCGACGACGCAGTCCCGGATCTCCGGGCGTCCGACGCTGATCGTGAGCGGGTCGCCGAGGCATTGCGGGACGCCCTCGCGGAGGGCCGCCTGGACATGACGGAGTTCGAGGAGCGGCTGGAGGCGACGTACCGGGCGCGGACGTACGGCGAACTCGCGCCGATCACCCGGGACTTGCCGGTGGCGGGCGTCACCCCGCCGGCGCCGGTCTCCTTCGCCAAGGACGGCGCCGGGGGCGGGGAGTGGGCCGGGCGGATCGTCGGCGGCGAGGGGTCGTCGACGTGGGCTGTGGCCGTGATGTCCGGCTTCCAGCGCAAGGGCCGCTGGACGGTGCCCCGGCGGTTCACCTGCTTCGCCTTCTGGGGCGGCGGCGAGCTCGACCTGCGGGAGGCGGACTTCGCCGACCGCGAGGTCGTGATCAACTGCGTCGCGATCATGGGCGGGGTGAACGTGATCGTGCCGCCCGGCGTCGAGGTCGTCGTGCGCGGGATCGGCGTCATGGGCGGGTTCGACCAGCGCGCGGAGGGGGCTCCCGGTCAGCCGGGGGCGCCGCGGGTGGTCGTGACCGGCTTCGCCTTCTGGGGCGGGGTGGGCGTGGAGCGCAAGCCGACCCGGGCGGAGCGGCGCCGGCTGAAGGAGGAGCGCCGCCAGGAACGGCTGGAGCGCGGGCAGCGGGAGCCCCTTCCGGAGGGGCGGCAGCAGGAGTCGCTGCCGGAGGGGTCGTACGGGGACCACCGCCGGATGCTCGACGACCACCACCGGATGCTCGACGCGCACCGCGAGTGGCGGCGGGAGGAGCGCGAGGAGCGCCGGGAGCGGCACCGCGAGCGGCACCAGGAGCGCCGGGAGCGGCGCGACCGGCGCCGCTCCGACGACTATTGAGCCGGCTCTACAGTTCCGCCGGCGCCGACCCGCTCAGGTCCTTCAGGTCGAGCACCTCCGCCATCCGGGCGTATCCCTTGTCGCTCGGGTGGAGGTGGTCGCCGGAGTCGTAGTCCGGGCGCAGCCTGCGCGGGTTGTACGGGTCGCGGAGCGCCTTGTCGAAGTCGACGACGGCGTCGTAGATCCGGCCGGCCCGGATCTCGGCGTTGACCTGCTGCCGTACCCCTTCGCGTGCGGGGGTGTAGCCGCGGTGGCCCTGGAAGGGCATCAGGGTGGCGCCGACGACCTTGATGCCGCGGGAGTGGGCCTGGCGGACCAGCGTGCGCAGGCCGTCGACGATCTCGTCGGGGTCGGCGAGCTGCGGGTTGCGCAGGATGTCGTTGACGCCGAGGTCGATGACGACGACCTTGACGTTGGTCCGGGCCAGCGCGTCGCGGGAGAAGCGGAGCAGGCCGCTCTGGTTGTCGGCGGGGCGGCCCAGGCCGTTCGCCAGGATCTGGTTGCCGCTGATGCCCTCGTTGACGACGCTGTAGCGGGGCACGTTCCGGCCGGCGGCGAGGGCGGTGCGCAGCCGTCCGGACAGCACGTCGGGCCAGCGGTGGTTGGCGCCCTCGGTTGAGGTGATGCCGTCGGTGAGTGAGTCGCCGAAGGCGACGACCGTGCCGTCGGACTCGTTGCTCAGCACGTCCAGCGCGGTCAGGTAGCGCCAGTACGCCACCTGTTCGGTGTACGCCGTGCCGGTGACGTCCTCGGTGGCGTCGCCGTCGGCGACGTAGGAGATCTGGCGGGCGTGCGGGTGGTAGGTGACCGGGCCGGAGGGGGTGGGCGAGTAGGTGGTGACCAGGACGTCGCTGTCGTGCGGGAGGGCGACGCGGACGGCGTCGCTGAGCACCTGGCGGCCGGCCGGGACGACGACCGCGGTGCTGCCGTTGAAGGTCAGCCGCCGCATGGTGCGGGCCGTCGCGGCCGCGGTGCCGTCTCCGGCGGCCACGGCGATCGAGGCGTGGGTGATCGTCAGCGGCGACTGGCCGTAGAGGTTGGACAGGGTGATGCGGGCGCTGGTGCCGCCCACGGAGACGTGGACGACGTTACGCACCGAGCGGTCCGCGAGGCCCTCGGTCTCGGTGCCGGGTTCGGCGCCGGCCGGGGAGGCGGCCCAGGCGCCGACCCAGATGCCGGTGGATGCGGGGGCGGCGGAGTTGTGCGGGCGGCTGCCCTTGGCCGGCGTGCTGTCGGTGGTGGCGGTGCCGTCGTCGGCGGCGACACCGACGTAGAGGGCCGTCGACAGGCCCACGATCAGGGCGATGATCGCGGAAAGCAGGGCATAACCGTGACGCCTGGTCATGCGGTGCGCGTCTCCTCGGGAGCGTGGGAGCCCGAGGCTCCGATGTGATCATCCCAATGATGAGTCATGGGATGAGGGGTAGTTGAACAGGACCCCCCATTGGGCCGCCGGAGTTCGCCGTGAATTCCCCCTCCGGACAGACGCCGGGAACTTCAGTTCCGTTCCGGGAGTCGGTCAGGAAGGGACAATGTGTGCGAGAGATCACGAACGGGTGGAGCGGGTGGAACAGGTGGAGCGCATGGAACCCACTGAACCGGACAACGCGACGGACGACGCGGTACGGCACGCCCGCCCGGACGCCGCCGCCCGGACCGTCCCCCCTGCGGCCGTACGCGCGATGACGACCTTCAGCGCCGCCGACGTGGAGAAGCAGCGCGGCGTGCGCCGGATGAAGCTCACCGCGACCGGCATGCTGCTGTTCGTCGCGCTGGTGTACGTCCTCGCCAAGTGGGCGGAGAACGCGGGCGCCGGAGCGTGGGCGGGCTACGTCGCCGCCGCCACCGAGGCCGGCATGGTCGGCGCGCTCGCCGACTGGTTCGCCGTCACCGCCCTCTTCCGCCGCCCCCTCGGCCTGCCCATCCCGCACACCGCGATCATCCCCACCAAGAAGGACCAGCTCGGCGTCTCCCTCGGCGAGTTCGTCGGCGAGAACTTCCTCTCCCAGGACGTCGTACGGCAGCGGCTGCGCGCCGTCGGCATCGCCGCCCGGCTCGGCCGCTGGCTGTCCGACCCCGACCACGCCGACCGGGTCACCGCCGAACTGTCGGCCGCGCTGCGGGGGGCGCTGACGGTGCTGCGCGACTCCGACGTGCAGGCCGTGGTCGGCGAGGCGATCACGCGCCGCGCCGAGGCCCAGGAGATCGCGCCCGGCATGGGGAAGATGCTGGAGAAGGTCGTCGCCGACGGCGGCCACAAACGGTTCGTCGACCTGGTCGTCGGGCGGGCGCACGACTGGCTGGTGCTGCACCGCGAGAACGTGATGGACGCCGTGCAGGGCGGCGCGCCCGGCTGGACCCCGCGGTTCGTCGACAAACGGGTCGGCGAGCGCGTCTACAAGGAACTGCTGCGTTTCGTCACCGAGATGCGCGACATGCCCTCCCACCCGGCCCGCGGCGCCCTCGACCGCTTCCTCACCGACTTCGCCTCCGACCTTCAGTCCGACACCGACACCCGGGCGCGGGTGGAACGCCTCAAGGGCGAGGTGCTGGGCCGGGGCGAGGTGCAGGACCTGATCGCCTCCGCCTGGACCGCCGTACGCTCCATGATCGTGTCGGCGGCCGAGGACGAGCGCAGCGAACTGCGGCTGCGGGTGCGGGCTTCGCTGCTGTCGCTGGGCGCCCGGATGGCGTCCGAGGCCAAGCTGCGGGGCAAGATCGACGGCTGGCTGGAGGGCGCCGCGGTGTACGTCGTGGCGACCTACCGCACGGAGATCACCCTGCTCATCACGGACACCGTGGCGAGCTGGGACGCCGAGCACACCACGAAGAAGATCGAGGCGCACATCGGCCGTGACCTGCAGTTCATCCGCATCAACGGCACGGTGGTCGGCTCGCTGGCCGGCCTGCTGATCTACACGGTGTCGCGGGCGCTGGGGGCCTAACCGCGCCGGGCCGGGGCACCCGATCGGGGTTCCGCTCGGTGAGGAGGGAGCCCATGACAACCGCGCAGGCCGAGACCGGCCGCACCATCACCACCGACATACCCGCTCGCCTGGACCGCCTCCCCTGGTCACGCTGGCACTGGACCATCGTGATCGGGCTCGGGACCGTCTGGATCCTCGACGGCCTGGAGGTCACGGTCGTCGGCAACATCGCCGGCCGGCTCTCCGAGCCCGGCAGCGGGCTGCCGATCACCTCCGGCGAGGTCACCGGTCTCGCGGCCGCGCTCTATGTCGCCGGCGCCTGCTTGGGCGCCCTGTTCTGGGGACGGCTGACCGACCGGTTCGGCCGTAAAAGACTCTTCATGATCACGCTGGCCGTCTATCTGGCGGCCACCGCTCTGACCGCGGTCTCCTTCGAGACCTGGTGGTTCTTCGCCTTCCGCTTCCTGACCGGCTTCGGCATCGGCGGCGAGTACGCGGCCATCAACTCCGCGATCGACGAACTGATCCCGGCCCACTACCGCGGCCGCGTGGACCTCGCCATCAACGGCAGCTTCTGGGTCGGCGCGGTCTTCGGCTCCCTGCTGTCGATCCTCGTCCTGAACGAGTCCATCCTGCCCGCGAACGTGGGCTGGCGGCTGACCTTCGCGCTCGGCGCGGTCCTCGCCCTGGTGATCCTGCTGGTACGGCGGCACGTCCCGGAAAGCCCGCGCTGGCTGCTGATCCACGGCCGTGACCAGGAGGCCGAAGAGATCGTCACCTCCATCGAACGCCAGGTCCAGGACGGCCACCGCGCACCGCTGCCCGAGCCCGCCGGCGAGATCACCATCCACCAGCGCCGCAGCGTCACCTTCCTGGAGATCGCCCGCACCGTCTTCGCCGACTACCGCAAGCGCTCGGTCCTCGGCTTCTCCCTCTTCATCGGCCAGGCGTTCCTGTACAACGCGATCACCTTCGGCTTCGGCGCGATCCTCACCAAGTTCTACGACGTCCCCGCCGACCACACCGGCTACTACTTCGCGGTCATCGCCGTCGGCAACTTCTTCGGCCCGCTGCTGCTCGGCAGGCTCTTCGACACCGTCGGCCGCCGGGTGATGATCTCCGGCACGTACCTGCTCTCCGGCCTGCTGCTGTTCGTCACGGCGTGGCTGTTCGGCCAGGGATCGCTGAGCGCGGCCGGCCTGACGGCGTGCTGGTGCGTGGTGCTGTTCTTCGCCTCGGCGGGCGCCTCCAGCGCCTACCTGACGGTCTCCGAGGTCTTCCCCATGGAGACCCGCGCGATGTCCATCGCCTTCTTCTACGCCCTCGGCACGGCCGCCGGCGGCATCAGCGGCCCGCTGCTGTTCGCCGACCTCACCGGCACCGGCAAGGTCGCCGACACGGTGCTCGCCTTCCAGATCGGCGCGACCCTGATGTGCCTGGCCGGCCTGGTCGCGGCGGCCCTCGCGGTCCGCGCGGAACGCCGCTCCCTGGAGGACATCGCCCAGCCGCTCACCGCGGTGGCGGCCCCGGCGGTGGCCCGAACCGGCCCGGAACCGGGGACGGCCACGGCGTGAGGCCGTGCCGTGCCGGGGCCTGCGCCTGTCGCCTGACGGCGTGCGGTCCTGGCACGGCACGATCCCACCGGCGTCATCCGCCGCTCGGCAAGGTTCAGTAGGCGGCGAGTCCGCGGACGCCGGTGCTGCTGAACAGCAGCCAGAACCTGGTGCCGTCCTTGACATCGGTGGCCGCCAGACCCCAGGTGTTGGCCTGGACCTGTCGGGGGTCGTTGCAGTAGTAGTCGCCGTTCGTGGGATCGAAGCACGTCTGGACGTAGACCGTCGTGGTCATCTTGACGTTGATGTCGTTGCAGTTGGACGTGGTGTAGGTGGCGCTGTAGGGCGGCCAGTGGCCGTTGTCGTCGGTGCCGTTGATGGTCTTGGCGCTGCCGTAGCACGACGTGGCCGCCGCGGACGCCGCGGGTGCCGGAACGAGGAACAGCCCGGCCATGGCGGTGGCAGCCACCGCGAGCACCGCTGTCCGTCTTGCTGTCCGTTTCGCTGTCCGCCTCTTGCTTCGCATCACAACGCCTCCATACCGAGAACTCGCCGGATAGGCCCGATATCAGCTTCTGCGCATGCGGCAGCCATGTCACTGTCATTCGAATCAGGTGAAGAGCCGCAGGTAGGAGAGCTGAGGGGGACCGGATGCTCCGCATCCATTTCACGGCTGGGGACCTGGCGAGAACCCGCGTCGCCACGGCACCGCACCCGTTGTGGGAGATCGCTGCCAGCCTGCACCGATTCCAGACCCGGGAGGGACGCTGGGCCTACGCGCACTGGTACCGGACCGCTCGCGTCCGACTTCGGGAGGCCGGTCTCGACCGCGTGCTGCGGGGCATGCTCCTGCCTCTCTTCCCGCGCACGAGCTACTTCCCCGACTTCCTCACCCCGACGGAGGGCGCCGAAGGGCTGGACGCCGGTCTGCACGCCGTGCTCGCCGCCCCCCGCCGACAAGTGACCCTGGAGACGACCAGACTCGCCCGGACGATTCCGTCCCCCCGCTGGGTATCCCGCCTGAACGAGCGCGACATGCGCGGCCGTCTGGTCCAGGCGCTGCGCGACTACCACCGAACCGTGATCGCCCCCCATGAGGACCACATCGGCGAACGCCTGCAGGCAGAACGGATCCGCCACGCCCGGTCCCTGCTCGACCTCGGCGTCGAAGGCATGCTCAGCGACCTCGCCCCGACCATCCGGTGGCGCCATCCCGTACTGGAGATCCCCACCTACCCGGAGAGGCGGGACATCCACCTCGACGGGAGGGGGCTCCTCCTCATCCCCTCCTACTTCTGCTGGCAGGACCCCATCACCCTGGCGGACCCCCGGCTGCGACCCGTGATCCTGTATCCCCTCCACCACGCCCCGGCCGCCTCGGCACCGGCCGCCGGCAGGCAGCCGCTGCACGCCCTGCTGGGCCGTACGCGGGCCGCCGTCCTGCAAGCGACCGTCACCGGAGCCAGCACCACCGAAGCCGCCCGGCGCGCCGGAGTGTCGACCGGAACCGCGACCCACCACACCACCGCGCTGCGTGAGGCCGGACTGATCAACAGTGACCGCCACGCCAACATCGTCCTGCACACCCTCACACCGTTGGGTGCCGCGCTTCTGGCCGGTGCTCGGCCGGATCGCCCCGGCCCCCGAAAGCCGCCTGCCCCATGAGGCACGCTCCCGTCGGCTCCGGTCACCACGTGCGGCCCGCCACGGTCACCGTGCCGGGGTTTCAGCCCCGGCGGTCGGCGACCGCCCAGGAGGCGAGGGCCACGGCCCCCGCGACACCGAACACGGCGGGCCAGGCGCCCACCTTCTTGGCCAGCGGGTGGGAGCCGGCGAAGGCGGCGACATACGCCGCCGACAGCGCCCCCGCGGCCTTCCCGCCGGCCCGCTGCCGCCACTGCTGCGCGGCGGCGGCTCCCGCGACGGCCAGCACGGCCCCGCCGAGCGGGCGCCTGCCGGTCCAGCGGGCCACGCCGTAGCCGCCGACGAGTCCGCTCGCGGCGATCAACGCGCCGGGAACCTTGGCCATGGCCATTGTCTGCCTCCTGCTGCTGTGCTGCGGCTTCGACTGATCTGCCCCGAGACCGAGGCTAACTCCCGCAACTCCGGAGCCCCCGAACCTGAGTCTGGAGTTGTCAAGTTTCCTCCCGCGAGCTATATCAGAAGCCGTAGGGCATCGCACTGAGAGCGCGCACCTGAGGAGAGGAGTGACCAGTGATGCTCATGCGTACGGACCCGTTCCGTGAAATCGACCGAGTCGCGCAGCAGGTCTTCGGCTCGACCGCCCGCCCCGCCGCGATGGCGATGGAGGCCTACCGGGCCGGTGACGACTTCATCGTCCACTTCGACCTTCCCGGCATCGACCCCGAGTCGATCGAGCTGGACGTCGAACGCAACGTGCTGAGCGTCCGCGCCGAGCGCAAGTCCCCCGCGCCGGAGGGCGCCGAGCTGATCGTCGCCGAACGCCCGACGGGTTCCTTCACCCGCCAGCTGTTCCTCGGCGACACGCTCGACACCGAACGCATCGACGCCTCGTACGAGGCCGGCGTACTGACGCTGCGCATCCCCGTGGCCGAACAGGCCAAGCCCCGCCGCATCCAGATCACGGGCGGCAGCGACCGCCCCAAGCAGATCAGCGGCTGACCGCAATCAATCCGCGGCACCACGAAACCGCAACACGACGACACCACGAAACCGCGACAAGCGTCCCGCAGGCAGCGCGTCCGCCTGCGGGACGCGGCACACCTCTGCGCGAACCCGGAGGAGGAGCCCACACATGACGGCGACGACGGTACCGAGCGTGACGGTGCCGGTGACGACCACGATGCCGACGACGACGGCGGCGGCGGCGCCGACCGCCGCCGCGAAGGCCGCCCCGAAGGCCGCCCTGAGGACGACGCTGCCGACCCCGCGGCCCGCACCCGAACCCGTATCACCGGCATCACTGGCATCAGGCGTATCCGCATCCGGCGCGCGAGCCGAGTGGCACGACCTGGTGGACGACGTACGGGAAGCCGGTCAGTACACCACCCGGACGGAGGCGGAACGCGTCACCCGTATCGTCCTGTCGGCCCTCGGCGGACATGTGGTCGGCGACGAGCGGGTCGACCTCGCCCGCGCCCTGCCCGAGGAGGCGGCGCGCGTGATCGCCTCCCAGGTCCCGGCCGTACGCCCGCTGACGGCCCAGGAGTTCGTCGACGCGGTGGCGGCCCGCATCGAGGGAGCCACCCCCGCCACGGCCCGCTGGGACGTCAGCTCGGTCCTGAGCGTCCTGCCGAAGCTGGTCGGCGACGACCTGGTGACCCGCGTCATCGCTCAACTCCCGCCCGGCTACGCCCTCCTGTTCGGCCGGGCGGACCTTCCCCGCATCACATGACCGCCCGCTGAGCGCCGGTGGAGCAGCCGGCCGGCGCCGGTGACCTCCGTGACGGCGACCACGCGCACCGGGTGACGCGGGTGACGCTCACCCGGTGCGTGCGCCGTTCAGACGCGATCCAGCGGCCGGTGCGGCCCGTCCGGAAGCTCGACCTCGATCGCGTCACCGGGCTGTACGAGGCCGCCTTCCTTCACGACCCCCATGACACCGGCCTTGCGTACGAGGCTCCCGTCCTCACCCCGCCCGACGACCTGCTTCAGCAGTCCCGCCTGGAAGTTGTCGATCTGCACACAGGGGTTCCGCAGCCCGGTCACCTCGACGACCGCCTCGTCCCCGATCCGCAGCAGCGTGCCCGTCGGCAGCGCGAGCAGATCGATCCCCCGGGTCGTGATGTTCTCCCCGAGCTCCCCGGCCGCGACGCTGAACCCGGCGCCGCCGACCTCCTCGAAGAGTTCCTCGTGGATGAGGTGCACCTGCCGCAGATTGGGCTGCGTCGGATCCTGTGCGACCCGTGACCGGTGCTTGACGGTCACCCCGGCGTGCACGTCCCCCTCGACCCCGAGCCCGGCGAGCAGGGTGATGCTCTCCCGGTTCGGCTTGGTGAAGGAGTACTCGCCGTTACTGCTGACGGCCGTGACCGTCCCGCCCATATCGCAACCCCCGTGTCGTGTCCGAACTCCGACGAGAGCCTAACCCGCGACGCGCACCCCAGCCCTGCCTCAACTGCCGCCGGGCTACGTCCTGTTGTCCGGCCGCACGGAGCCGGGCCCGCCGGCGTAGGCGTCGATGAGGCCGAAGACGGCCTCCGGCTGCTCGATGTGCGGAAGGTGGCCCGCCTTCGGGACGGTCTCCAGCCGGCCGTCGCCGAACGCGGCCGCGTAGGCGGCCCCGTAGGCGGGCGTGACGATCCGGTCGCTCTCGCCCCACACCAGCAGGGCGGGCCGCCGCACCCGTGCCAGCCGCCGCAGCAGCTTGGGGTCGTGCATGTACGGGTCCCCGGCCAGGATCCGCATCGTGGCCATGTTGCCCTGGCGGCGGGCGAGTTCCTCGGCGGGCAGGCCGGCGGGGTCGACGTAGTACCGGTCGGGTTCGTGCCAGGAGTGCTCGGCGGCCGCGCGGGGGTCGAGCGCGAAGAAGTCGGTGATCGGCTCCGACTCGACGCGCACACCCACGGCGTTGATCAGTACCAGCCCGCCGACGATGCCGGCCATGTCGCGTACGGCCATCTCGGCGGCGATCCAGCCACCCAGCGAGGAGCCGACCACCAGGACGTCGGTGAGGCCGCGGTCGTGCAGGAGGTGCAGGTAGGCGAGGGCGAGATCGTCGACGCCGGTGCACCAGTCGGGGCGCGGGTTGCCGTCCCAGCCCGGGTGCACGGGGGCGAGGGTGCGGCCGGTGCGGGACAGGTGCCGGGCGAGTCCGGCGACGGTGGCGGGACCGCCGCCGCCGTGCAGGACGAGCACGGGCCGGCCGCTCGCGGGGCCGTCCTCGGAGATGCGCAGGGGAAGGTCGTCGTACACGTGGCAGATCTGTTCGGCAGGCATGCACAGCACTGTAACTAAGGATGCTTATATAAGCTAGCTTATTCCCTTGCTATCCTTGCCCTCATGCACGTTGACCAGCGACTTCAACTCCTCGGCCGGGCGGTCAAGCAGGCCCAGTACCGCCAGCACCGAGCCCTGGACGGCGCGCTGGCGGCGATCGGTACGACCCTCGCCCAGTGGGACGCCCTGCGCGCGATCGCCCGCACCCCCGGCGCCTCGGCCCGCGAACTGGCGCCGGCCACCTTCCAGACCGAGCAGGCCTTCGGCGCCCTGGTGGGCCGCCTGGTCGCCCAGGGCCTGGTCGAACGCCGCCCGGGCCGAGGCCGCCGCCTCGCCCACCACCTCACCCCGGAGGGCGACCGAGTCCTGGCAGCGGGCCACCGAGTGGCGAACACCGTCCTGGCGGAGTCCTTCGCGCCGCTGGGGGAGGAGGAGCGGAGGGTTCTGCTGGGGTTGCTGGACAGGCTCAACGGCGGCGAGGCATAGGTGTGCGTGCGTGACGTTCCCGCTCCCGCAGATCACTTGCCGGGGTCGCCCGCGCGGCCCGCTGGGCGGCCCGCCCCGTGACGGCTGCGATCACACCGCTCACCAGCTCTGGTGGTCCTGCTTCAGTCGGGCCGCGAGGTCGACGCCTTCCTGCACTGCGATGTCGAAGTCCAGGTCCTGGTGGAGGCGGATTCTGCCGCGGTAATCGACGATCACCGCGGCGACGGCGTTCAGGTCCGTCTCCGACGACGACTCCAGCGCCTGCCGCAGGTCCGCTTGGAAGGATTCCCGGTCTCCTGGGAAGCCGTGGCCCGACCGCAGGACGGCCCGAATGTCACCGACGGTCCGCAAGAGCAACGGCGCGGAGGCGGGTGGCCTTGGATGTTGTGCACTCAACGGCTTCAACTCCTCGAAGGCCGAAGGCCTGTCGTCAGTGCGTCAGGCGCCCGGGTTCCGTCACCCCGCGTATGAAGGCGCGCCAGGCGCTGCCGCTGAGCGCGATCACAGGGCCTGCCTCCTGCTTCGAGTCGCGCATGAGGACTGCATCGTCGACGTGCGCACACTCCACGCACTCGGTGCCGCTTCCGCCACTGTAGGAGGACTTGAACCACCGGTGCGTCGAGGAGGATGCCGTCATCGAAACTCCTTGCTTATGCGGTGGACGATCTCGGTCGAAGACTCGAGATCGAGTGCCTGCGCGCTGAGGTATTCGAACGCCAACCTATAACGCTCCAACTCCGGGCGCTTCTCCATGAAGAGGCCTCCACCGAGCAAGTCCACGTACACGACGTCCAGTTCCGGAGCCGGACCGCGCAGGACCGCGAAGCTGCCGACGGCGGCGGCGTGCGCGCCCTTCGAGAAGGGGAGCACCTGGACGGTGATGTGGGGGCGCTGCGTCATGGCGAGTACATGGTCGAGTTGGTCCCGCATGACCTCGCGACCGCCCACCCTTCGCCGCAGTGCAGCCTCGTCGATCACGCACCAGATGTGCGGCGGCTCCTCGCGATCCAGGAGCTCCTGCCGTTTCATGCGAATGTCGACCATGTGCTGCACTTCTCGCTCTGGGCAGTGCACTTCCGAGGCTCGGTGAACAGCTTCGGCGTAGGCGCGCGTCTGGAGCAGGCCCGGAATGTACATGCAGGCGTAGTGGTCCTCGCGTACCACTTCGTCCTCAAGGGTGAGCATGAGGTTCATGGACTCGGGGATGGGGTCGGCGAGTGATCGCCACCAGCCCTGGATCCTGGCTCCCTTGGCGAGCTCGACCAGAGCCAGGCGCTCGTCGTCGGTCGCGCCGTACTCACGGCAAAGAGCGTCCACCGCAGGCCACTTGACCGTGCCTTCCTTCGTCTCGTAACGGCTGAGCGTCGCTTTGGAGATGCCGACACGAGCTCCTGCCTCCTCAAGGCTCAACCCCTTGAGCTCCCGCAGGCGGCGCAGGTCGGCGCCGAGCTGACGCCTGCGAGTGGTAGGTCCTACAGCCATTCGTCCAACCCCTTCGTGCCGGTCCGTCAGATGGTCCCTTTCGTCCCGGCGGGACGGCAAGGCGGTGTGCGCCGGGGGCGCGCGGAGCCTGCGTGTGCTCCCGCGGGATCGCGGTGAGAGTTCCATTTTGAGAGTTACAGTGCGACTCTCGGTGAGGCAATGATTGCGCACTGCGACTTGATAGGGGCGTGGAGGAGATGGATATGGGCTGTGTCATGTGCGTGCCGGGGAGGTCCTGGCACCTTCCGTTTCTGGCCGAAGGTGAAATGGTGGCTCCCCTTCGGCGCTTCCTACAAAGCCACTTGGAGCTCTGGGGGCTCCATGACGCGATCGACACCGTCCAGCTCCTCGTCACCGAGCTCGTCGCCAACGTGATCAACCACGTCGGCCCTGGGACGCCGACCACCCTCGCCCTGTCGCTGCACGGAACGGGTCTCCGCATCGAAGTGCACGACCCCGACGCGCGAGCACTCCCCACTCTCGTGGACGTGGGTAACGACTCTGAGTCCGGACGGGGCATGACCCTAGTGGATGCAGTGGCCGATCGCTGGGGCGTTCAGGTCCTTCCCGATCGCAAGGTGACCTGGTGCGAGTTGGCAGCCCTGCCGCAGGGCGCGAGCGTCCTCAGCAGAGTGAGGGCCGAGGAAGCGGTGGTCGGCGCGATCGCGGACATCCTTCACTGGCTCCGGGCCCATGGCTGTGACCCCGATGAGGTACTGGAACGGGCGCAGACGCACTTCGAGGTGCAGAGTGCCGGAGGTGACGGTCTACAGGGGTGAGGGCATCACTGTCCTCGCCTGGTTACCCAGCGGCGATCGTCGAGTACGTCCACACGTCGGCCGGAAGCTCGTACTGGAGATCCCACGTGATCGCCATCGGCTTGCTGCCCGTGTGCTTCACGTAGGTGGCGGGACCGAGGAACATCCAGGGCTCGGACTTGCCGATGGCGCTGTTCTTGTAGCGGCGCAGGAACAGCAGGACGTGGCTGCCCTGTCTCGCGTGATTCTGATAGCGCAAGCCGGTTGGGGAGTTCTCGGGTGTGGTGCTCTGCGACTCCCAGTGGAAGCGGGTGGGAGTGATCGCGTAGTCCTTGTAACGAACACTCGGGGAGAAGTCCTTTTCGTTCTTCTCCAGGGTGATCAACAAGGCATCCGTCTTGATCTCCTCGACCCAGGTGACCCCCTGACTGAAGACGCCGGGCATCTGGCCACCGAGGCGCGCCACGCCGAGCGCGGAGAGGACCTCCGAGCGGTTGTAGGCGCTGTGGATCTTCAGTGGCAGGTGGCTGAGCGGTCCGTCCAGGGCGATGGGGAAGTGGTCGGTGCGGTCCAGGACGTAGGACAGAACCTGCCGCAGTTCATCCCGGAGTAGGTGCTGCGCGCGCAGTGATCCGAGGCCTTCGCGGTAGCTGGAGAAGCCGCCCGCCTTGTCCCACAGGTTGAAGAACAGCATGCGGGCGTACGCCTGCTCGCCCGGGGAGAGGGATTCGTAGTCGGGGGCGTCGTCGGCGAGAACGCGCAGGTACGCGCGCGCTCGGTCCGGGTCGTCTACGTGGAGGAAGGCGTGGACGCGCTTGAGCAGGTCTTCCTCATCAGGCTGAGGGCCGTCCTTGATGACTCCTGCCTTGCACAGAATCTTGGTCCAGGAGTTGCCGCTCTTGTAGAGCTCTTTGATGTCACGCCGGCTCTCGCGCAAGTACGCCGCGAGCTTGGGCGTGCTGTAGTCCCTGACCTCTTTCGCCAGCGTGTTGATAGTGGCGTTTACCTGGGTGCGGATGTTGTCGAGGACGAGCTTCTTGGACTTGCCCTCCAGGATGATCTGACAGCCGGAGGGAAGGTGCGGGAAGTCACGTTCGATGTTGTCGACCAGACGATTGCGGGACAGATTCGTCAGCGCACGGAACTGCTCCTCGAACCGGAACTCCGCCCGGTGCTGACCGATGAAATCGAGCACGGTCAGTACAGGCTTGTTCGGCGTGCGGCGCAGTCCGCGCCCCAACTGCTGGAGGAAAACGGTCGCGCTGTTCGTGGGTCTCAGGAGCAGCAGCGTATCGACGTCCGGTATGTCCAGACCCTCGTTGAACAGGTCGACGGAAAAGATCACTTGGATCTTCCCGTCTCTCAGATCGTGCAGGGTTTGCTCCCGCTCCGCCTGAGGCGAGTCGCTGTCGAGGGCAGCCGCCTTCAAGCCGACCTTGTTGAACTGCTCGGCCATGAAGCGAGCGTGCTCCTTGCTCACACAGAAGCCCAGGGCACGCATGGCGGCCGGGTTGGAGATCTTGTCCCGGACCTGCTTGAGGACAATGAGAGCCTGTCCGTCGCCGGCGGTGTAGACGTTGCTGAGCTCGTCCCGGTCGTAGTTGCCCGACCGCCACTTCAGCCGGGTGAGGTCTGTCCCGTCCGGGACACCGAAGTAGTGGAACGGGCAGAGTAGATCGGCCTCAAGGGCCTCCCACAACCGCATTTCAGCGGCGATCCGGCCTTCGAAGAACTCGTCCTGCACATTGGCGCCGTCCATCCTCTCCGGCGTCGCGGTGAGTCCGAGCAGTTCGGTCGGTTGGAAGTGATCGAGGACCCGGCGGTAGGTGTTCGCCGTGGCGTGGTGGAACTCGTCGATGACGATGACGTCGAAGTGGCCGGGGTCCAACTGTTCCAAACGGCGCAGGTTGAGGGACTGGACGCTGGCGAAGACATGGGTCCAGTCGCGAGGTTCCCTGCCTTGGTGCAGGAGTTCACCGAAGGAGGCGTCGCCGAGTACCTCTTGGTAAGTGCGGAGGGACTGTTTCAGGATTTCCTTGCGGTGCGCGACGAAGAGCAGCCGGGGCAGCCGTCCGCCAAGCTCGTCCCGCAGGTTGCGATAGTCCAGCGCGGCCATGACGGTCTTACCGGTGCCGGTGGCCGCGACCAGAAGGTTCTTGTGGTGACCGCGGATCTCACGCTCTACGCGCAGCCGTTCCAGCATGTCCCTCTGGTGAGGGTAGGCCTGCACCTCGAGCCCGGAAAGGCTGATCTTGAGGTCGTCCGCCGGCCCCTTGCCCCCCGCCAGAACCAACGCCTCGGCCAGACGCTCCCCGTCCTCATCGGGGTCGTACGATTCGAAGGCAGGGTCATCCCAGTACGCGTCGAACGTCGCCTCGAACTTGTCGATCACCCTCGGGGTGGCGACCGATGAGAGCCGTACGTTCCACTCCAGACCGTCGAGTAGGGCGGCCTTCGAGAGATTCGAACTGCCCACGTAGGCTGTGTCGAAGCCGGTGTTACGGCGGAACAGCCAGGCCTTGGCGTGCAGACGGGTCGACCGGATTTCGTAGTTGACCTTCACCTGGGCCCCGAACTCGCGGACCAAGCGGTCCAACGCGTATCTGTCGGTGGCTCCGATGTAGGTGGTCGTGATGACCCGGATGGGAACGTTCCGTTCCCTCGCTGCACGCAGTGCGTCCTCGAGTACCCGTATGCCGTGCCACTTGACGAACGCGCAGAGCAGATCGATGCCGTCGGCGGTGGCCAGTTCCGCCCGCAGTTCGGCGCCCAGGTTGGGGTCATCCGGAGCGTTGGTTATCAGCGCCGTCTCGGAAAGAGGGGTCAGCGGGCGGATCGCATAGACGCCCGGTGCCTCACGCTCGGCGAGGGCGAGCAGTTGGCGGGGCCCATCCGCGATTGCGTTGCCACCGGACCCGTTCTCATCCGGATCCGGCGCGTTGGCGTCGAGCGACTGCATGAGCTGGTTGGCGACGTCCACCTGCTTCTTGTGCGGCAGCCGAGCCAACCGCCGCGCTACCGCCTCGCCGATGTGCCGGGCCAGAACCTGGGGGGTGGACTCCTCACTCACCTCCGCATCGACGGCCTTCCAGCCTGCGGCCTCGAGCTTCGCCATCTGATCGAGCAGATCGTGCGTGACGAGTCTTTCGTACACACCCTCGTCCAGGTGCGTGAGGTCCCCCGACTCCGTCACGTGTGCTCCTTCAGCCCGCCTGCGGTGTGGGTCTGTTCTAACAGCATCCACTGACAATCAGGCGGCCACCCCTCCTTGTCGATGCTGTGACGGAGTCGTAGGAGCAGCCCGGCCGTGTCCGGCGCCGGGGCCATGGACGTCGGCGCGCCGAGCCTCACCCCCCAGCAGACGGTGCGGCGAGGTCGTCGGTGGTGCGTTGGAGGATGGGGGCGAGTTCTCGGCGGCTGGTGACTCCCAGTTTGCTGTAGGCGCGTTGCAGGTGGTTGTCGACCGTCCGGGCCGAGAGGTGGAGGGAGGCGGCGATGTCGTTGCTGGAGGCGCCGCCTGCGGCGAGCAGGGCGATTTCGCGTTCACGCGTGGTGAGGGGGGCGGTGACCTCCGCCGGGGCCAGCAGCGGCGTCCTCGCGCCGGGGCAACGGCGTGCGCAGACGGTGGCCAGATTTGTCGCGCCGGCGGCGCGCCTGGATTCTCCGACTCGTATCCACGCGGTCGCGGCCGCGGTCGCGGCTTCCGCTGCCAGCAGGTCCGCCCCCAGGGCTTCGAGTTCTTCCGCGACGGCATGGAGACGGTCAGGATCGTCGGCCGCCAGGGCGCCGGCGAGGTGGGCCCGGGCCTGCGCCAGCGCGCCGTCACAGGTGTCGGCGAGCTCGGCCAGACGGCCGGCGACTTCTCCGGCGCCGCCGAGCCGGGCGACGTCGGTCAGCAGGAGCGCCTCCGAAGTGGCATGGCCGCCTTGCCGCGCGTCTACGGCGGCCTCCGTCAACACAGCCCGGGCCGCGGCGAGTCGGCCTCGGGCGGCGTGCAGCCAGGCCTCACCCAGCCGCTCCTCGCCCCTGAACAGTCCGCTCATCGGGTGGGCCAGGCTCTCGGTGACGATGGCTTCGGCGGTCTCGACGTCCCCCATCTGCGCTTGGGTCGCCGCGAGGACCGAGTCCATGAGGCGGGTCGCGAACGCGACGTTCTGGGAGTGGGCCTCCGAAGCGGCCTCCGCACAGAGATCGCGCGCTTCGCTCAGGTGGCCGGCGATGAACTCGCTGCGGCAGGTGAAGAAACTCGCCCACAGGTAGTTGACGGGCGACTTGGCGGCGACCGCCTGTGAGATGGCGTCCCGGCCGGTCGTCCGCGCCCGTTCGAGTTCCCCTGTCTCCGTCAGGGCCACGGTGAGGCCGTGGAGCTGGGCGGAGGGATGCTGGAACAGCGCCTTCTGGTTCATTCGGAGGTGGGTCGAATAGGCCTTCGTGGCGAATTCCGCGGCGCCGGCCGCTCGACCGGTGAAGGCCAGCGCGAGGCTCTTGCAGAGCGCGCTCACCAGCCACACGTCGAGTATGTGTTCCGAGTCGATCGCTGCTTCGAGGTCGGCCATCGCGTCCAGTAGGCCCAGGCCGAGGGCCGGCTCTCCGGTGAGGCAGCGTATGTAGCCCTCGTTCGCCTGGATGGCGTGTTTGCCGATCGTGCTGATGATCTGGTCCTTGCCCCAGTCGTTCACGCTCAGGGCTTCGCTCGTACGGCCGTGCAGGAGGAGGGTCAGGGCTCTCGCCCGGACGGTGACGATCCGTTCCGCCTCGTTCTCCGCGGCCTCGCAGGCCCTCGCGAGGACTGTTTCCGCCTCTTCGAACTGATGGAGAGTCGAGTGGGCCTCACCGAGGAGCAGGCGGGTGGCGGTCGTGTGGTGGGTCTCGGGCAGGGCCTCGAGCAGGGTGACGACCTGCCGGTAGTCGTGCGCGTGCCGGGCGAGAGCGGCGGCCTGGCTCAGCAGGCTCGGTTCGGCGGTACCGGTGGCGGTGAGCTGCCAGGTGGCCAGGTGCAGAGCGTCGTCACGCCGGCGTGCACCATGAGCCAGCGTGCGCTCGCACTGGTGCTGAAGCAGCGTTCGGCGGCGGAGTGCGGGAATGCCGGCGCGCAGCACCTCTCCGTAGAGGGGATGGGCCAGTTGTACGGTCGTGCGGCGCCGGCTCGTGGTGACCCGGATCAGCCCGGCGTCCTCCAGGTCGGTCAGTACGTCCAGAGACGCGGTCGCCTGCGCGTCGGCGAGCGGCAGCGGCTCGCACAGCGCCAGCAGCTCCAGGACGGGAAGTGCTGCCGGGCTTCCGGCCAGCAGGCGGGCCTTGATCAGTTCCGTGAGCTTGGGTGTGCTGGTGAGCGGGTCCATGGTCAGTTCCCAGACCATGCCACGGCGGCTCAGCGCCCCGGCCCGCAGCGCACCGATGACCAGCTCGCGCAGGTAGAGCACGTTGCCCTGGGAGACGTCGTGCAGATGCTTCAGGGCGCGGTGGCCGATCGGCCCGCCGAGTACCTGGCGCAGCAGCCGCTCGGCCTGCTCCTCGCCCAATTCGCCCAGATCGACGCGCCACACCGCTTCCGGGCCGGTCAGCGCGGCGACCGCATCGCCGGCCGGCTCTCCGGTGCGCACGGTGCCGATCAACCGTATGACGCGGGCGTCCAGGAGCTGGCGGAGCAGAACGGCCGAGGTCGCGTCCAGGAGATGCAGATCGTCGATGAACACCGCCCACCTGTGCCCCCGCGGCCCGGCCAGCGCGGCGGCGACCTGGTCGAAGCCCCGTACCGGGTCGGACAGGTCCATGTCGGCCGGCAGCAGGTGCGCGATCGCCCCCAGCGGCACCGCCGCGGCCGCCGCCGAGGCGGTGGCCCGCAGGGCTTTGGAACCCGAAGCGACGGCACGCTCCAGGCATTCCTCGGCAAGCCGTGTCTTGCCGACTCCGGCCGGACCGTACACCACGACCCCTTGGCACGACCGGTCCGCCCACGCCCGGGTGAACAGCGCCAGGTCCCCGTCCCTGCCGACCAGCGGCCAGCGGGAAATACTCGTCTGCACGTTCACGCGCGGCCTCCGAGCGATGCTCGCGCCTGTCGCCGCCGTCCGCCGTAAAGCGATCTCTTCCTGCCCACTTCTACGCCCCCCGTAGACACCGCCGGCCCCCGGGCTGTCGATGAGCCCGCAGTGGTGAGAACCGGCTGACCGGATCAAGTCACCTGAAAGTACGGCATCCCGCGCGTCCAGGCGATAGCGGCGTACGTCGGTTTCGGGGCGCGGCGACGCGTCAGGCGACGGCAACGGGGGAGTCCGCCCAGCTCAAGGCGTTGAGGAGTTTGTCGTGGACACCTGTTTTTTCGCAGCGCTGTCGGCCGGTCGGCCGCCGTCTCCAGCGGGACCAGGATGCTCCTGGAGGTGCTGGAGACGGCGTTGCGGCGGCGTGAGCCGGACGAGTGCTGCGTGAGCCGGACGAGTACTCCGGCCGGCCGCACGCGTCGCTCTGTCGGTCGGACGCCGGGGAAACGGCCTAATCGGCGCCCACGGTCGACTGCGGTGACTGCTCGATCGCCACCACCCGGCCGAAGTCCAGCTTGACGAGCTGGTCGGCCAGGCCGAAGTAGCGGTCGTCGTGGGTGATCACGACGACCGTCTTGCCGCGCCGCTTCAGTCCGGCCAGGATCTCCCGGTAGAACACCTCACGGAAGCGGGGCTCCTGGTCGGCGGCCCACTCGTCGAACACGTAGATCTGCCGGTCCTCGAGCAGGGCCGTCAGCAGGGCCAGCCGCTTCCGCTGGCCCTGCGACAGCGCGGTGGTGGACAGGCGGCCGTTCTCCACCGTCACCTTGTGCGCGATCTGCATCTCCTCCAGGTACCGCCGCACCTCACCGTCGAGATCCGGTTGGTCGAAGCCCGGATAGTCCTCGAACAGGTGGAAGTCCGAGAACACCGCCGACACGTTCTGCCGGAACCACTCGATGTTCTCGTGGGCGATGTGCTCACCGTTGAGCTGCAGGTGCCCGGTGCGTGGGACGTACAGCCCCGTGATCAGCTTGGCCAGCGTGGACTTGCCGCTGCCGTTGCCGCCCACGACGAAGGTGACCTGACCGGGTTCGAGGACCAGGTCGAGCGGGCCGAGCCGGAAACCGGAACCGTCGTCACCCGGCGGCGGTCCCAGCGGAGCGGGCAGGCCGTTGCCGAAGCTGTGGTTGATCCGGTGACGGCCGTTGACATCGGGCGGTGGTGCTGCCGGAGCCGCGCCCGGGGCGGGTGGGCGCTTGCCGTGGCCGCCCGCGGGACGACCGCCGTGTTCTCTCGGCGGATGTCCCCCGGGACCCGGCTTCGGGCCGCCGGCGGGAGGGGGCCCGGGATGACTTCCCGGTGGCGGGGGGAACGGTGAGGGCGGCTCGGTGGGGTAGTTGTAGCCGACGTTCACCAGTTCCAGCCGGGCCTCGGTGGCCGACGGCCGGTCGCTGTAGGGCAGGCGGTCCTCGTTGTGCATGGTCTCCAGCGACAGGTTCATGGAGCGGATCTTGGCCAGCGCCACGTCACCGCGCAGCAGGTCCGGGATCCGGTGCATGAAGTTCTGCATCGGCATGGCGAGGAACGTGGTGACCAGGACGTATCCGACCATGACATCGCGTTCGAAGGACATCGCCTCGGCGAGCACGAACAGCACCAGCGCCATGGTCGCCAGCTGCAGCATCTGCCCGAATCCCTGGGCCATCGAGAATTTCGAGCCGGCCCTGACGTTCTGCACGCGCAGGGTGTCGGCCGATCCGAGCAGGTGACGTGCGATGAAGTCGCGGCGCCGGCCGCGGTGCAGCTTGAGCTCCTTGATGCCCAGCGACACGTCCTGGTAGGAGCGCAGCAGTGCGTCCTCGTGCTCCCGCGCCTCCCGGTAGATGCGCCGTACGCGCTTGAGGATGACCTCGACGCAGGCGATTCCGAGCAGCGTGGCCGCCACCGTCACCGCGAAGACGACTCCCGAGACGACCGCCAGGAACGCGAAGCACCCGATGATGGTGGCCGCGTCGATGCAGATGCTCGGAATGGCCGTGGCCGCCTGCGACAGTGAGCGGACGTCCTCGGTCAGCGTCGCCATCAGACGGTGCGTGCCCAGCCGTTCGAGGTGCTCGAGCGGGGCCGAGACGATGCCCGCGCTCAGGTCGGTGCGCAGCCGGTAGATGGCGTCCTGGGCCAGCCGGATCAGCAGAATCTGCGACAGGACACCGCCGGCCAGGATGACGAGTCCGGTCAGGACGAAGCTGTGGACCGTCACGCCCGGATGCGGTTCGGGTGAAATGACGCCCCGGATGAGCATCACCAGATAGGTGTTGGCCGCGCCGCAGACCAGGCCGGAGACGATGACAGCGGCTATCCGCATCCTGGATATCGAGACTAGGTACCTGATGAGTTGCATGGTTACCGCTCTTTTCGTAGGCCGCGATCAGCGCCGGTTTTCGCGCTCACTGCCGGACGATGTCGAAGACGATGCCTTCGAGCGTGACGCCGGGCGCGAAGGAGAAAGCCACACCGGTCGAGATCTGCTTTTCCGGCTCGGCCTGGGAAATCATCTGCTCCAGCACGAAGATGAGCGATACGCTGAGCATGTTTCCGTGTCGGGCAAGCAGGTCCCAGCTTGCCGCTGCCAGATCCTCGGGAATTCCCAGCGAGTGCGCCGATTCCTCGATGATCTTCGGTCCGCCCGGGTGGATCGCCCAGTGGTCGACGTCGGACTTGTCCAGTCCGTTCCGCTCCAGTACGGCCGACACCACCGGGTCGACGCCCTGGTAGATGTACTGGGGAAGGTTCTGCGACAGCTCGCACGTGATGCCGTTGTGGTTGACGCCGAGCACGATGCCGTCTTCCGCGCCGTCGAAGAGGTGGCTGAAGGTGTCGCGGATGACGACCTTGCCGGGCGCCAGCGGCTGGTGCACCTGGCCGGCGCCGATGACGACCGCGCCGCACCCGTCGCCGAACAGGCTGTGGGTGATCACGTCGTTGATGTCGTCGTCGAAGACGGCGTTCACCGAACTGAGTTCGATGCACACCACCAGGGCCTTCTTGTCCGGGTGGGCGCGAACGTAGTCCACCGCGGTGCGCATGCCGTTCATGGCCGCGGCGCAGCCCATGAAGTTCACGACCACCCGGTTGACCGCCGGTGACAGTCCCAGCTGCTTGATCAGGGCGACGTCGACGCCGGGCGCGATGAACCCGGTGCTCGTGACGAAGACCAGCATGCCTATGTCCGACGCCGGGTCCTCCAGACCCGCGACGGCGCGGCCCGCCACGTCGACGGCGAGCGGAACCGCATGACGGTAGAAGAGGTTCATGCGGTCCCGGATGGTGCCGGCCTCCTTGCTGTAGGCGAGGAAGTCGGGGTCCAGGGGGTCGATCGCCAGGTGCCGCGTGGTGATCCTGGTATTGCGGTAGAGCCGTGAGATGGCCGCTCGCCGCGCGGGCTGCGAAAACAGCTCGGCCACCTGCCCGGCGACCTCGGCCTGCTCGAAGCGCCGGCCCGGCGCGCCCGTCGCGATGCTCTCGATCACGCCCACGGTGGTCAGCGGAGCCGGCGGCAGCAGACCTCCGAGCGGGTCGTGGCCGGGGACGCGTCCGGTGGTGCCGGTCGGTGTTTCAGAAGACGTGAAGCCCTCACCCATGGTGACAGCCATGGATTTCTCCTATGCGTTGAATGAATGGCGATCGGGCGAGCGCCGACAGGGCGCGGTGGCGCGGTGGCACAGTGGCGCGGTGGCACAGTGGCGCGGTCGCTCGATCGCCATCGAAGTCTTTTGAGTGACGGCCTCAGACCGTGCCGATTCCGGTGAACCCCTGCGCCGCGTATACGACGCACTGCTTCAGGGCGAGCGGCGAGAAATGCTCGCGCCAGAATCCCCAGTCCTTCTCCACGGCATCGTTCGAGGGAGAGAGCAGATACGTGTTGATCTGCTTGGGGAAACGGTCGGTGAAGAAGCTCTTGGCCGGTATCCATTCGACACCGAACTTCGCCGCCTCCTCGCGCAGCACGTCCTCGGTGACGATGTTGGCGAAACCGCTGCGCTGGTACGGCAGCACGTGGTGCACGCGGTGGGAGCTGAGGCCGGCCGACAGGAAGCAGTCGACATAGCGGTTCCCGACGACCTTGAGGTCGTAGGCCTGCTCCATCTGGTCGACGGCCCAGTCCTCGGTGTTGTGGACCAGTTCCTCGGTCTCCACCTCGAAGTCATGGCTGGCGACCACGAGGAACGTGCTGATCCACATGGTGATCAGGAACTGGAGCACCCAGGCCCAGAGGTCCCCCGCCACGGCGAACAGCACGAACTCGCCGACCAGCAGGAAACGCACGCCGAAGGAGCCTATGAAGTGCGGCAGCGCTCCGCCCCACGTCCCGTACATGTCCTTGACGCCCACCTTGCGGGTGAGGCGGCAGACATCGAGCAGGCGGATGATCATGCCGGTCATCGTGTGACCGAATTTGTGTACAGTGTGCAGCGGAATGCGGAACAGCCGTGGCACCCGCATCATCATGGTGAACACGTTCTTCTTGATGTCCACCTCGCTCTGCGTGAACGGGTGGTGCAGCAGCGCGTGGCCGTCCGCGGTCACGAACGACAGGGCGACATAGTTGAGATCGAACGCGTTCACATAGATCTTGTTCATGCCCTTCTGGGCACGGTGGATCGCGTAGTGGCCGAAGCCGGCCATCGCGCTGCGCAGCAGCACCATGGCGATCACGAACACCGGCAGGGGCATCCAGTCGCGTTCGATCAGGCGCAGGCCCTGCACGGCGAAGTACAGGACGGCCAGTATCGCCACCGTGATGTTGAAGTAGCGGTCCATCCGCCTGATGCGAGCGGCCATCTCGCGCTGCTTCAGCCGGGCCTTCACCTTGTGGAGGAGGTCGTCCTTGTTGTCGAAGCGGTACTTCGGGGTGTCGCGCCAGCTGTCGAAGTCCTCACTGAAGAGGAAGGCCGGCGCGTTGGCCTTCGGGTGAATGTCCTCCGGCAGCGCCTCACGGTCCAGTGAGTAGCGTTCGAGCATCCTCGCGACAGCCTCGGGGTTCTTGTGGTAAGAACCGACGATGGAAGTGATGTCGCGGTTTTTCGTGCGTCCGATGAAGAATTCGCCGCCTGGGTGCTTGGAGATCCATTCACTCAGGTCGTAGGCTTTTCCGTCGTAGACCCAGACGTTGGAGACCGGCGGTGGGCCCTCCGGGTGCGGAGGCCGGCGGAATTCCTCGGCCTCGGCCTCGGCCTCGGCCTCGGCCTCGGGTTTTGGGCGGTCGGTTGTGGTCATTGCAGTCCTTCCATTCTCTTCCCGGCAGAATCGGAGCCTGAATACGAAACCGGCCCGGGGGCGGTCCGACGGGCATCGCCGCCGTTCCGCATTCCCGGGCCGGTGTCCGCCTGTCAGGCAGCCGGGTTGGGGATGGAGACCGGAGCACCCCACTCGGAGAGCAGCACCGTGATGGTTCCGTCGCCCTGCTTCACCACGGCCTTGACCAGGTTCGGCGCCTTGTCGGGAGAGCCCTTGCCAGGCGGCGACGCCTTGGCCGAACCGCTCGGCGGCGGGACGTCCTTGATCCAGACGGTGATCGGGAGGGGCCCGCCCTTCTTGCCGGACTGCGGGACGATGGGGTCGATCACCGAGGCGTCCACGGTGCCGCTGACCTTCACCGTTTCGACGCCGTCGACCTTCTCCCGGGCCTCCGCCTTGGGGTTCTTGATCTGGGCGATCACGTTGGCGAGACCCTTGTCCTTGTCGAGGATCACGCCCGGGTCGTAGATCTTCTCCGCCTGTCCGACCGGCTGGTACGTGGAACCGTCGCCGGCGTACAGAGTCCTGTTCGAGACCACGAACTTGGTGTCGGTGAAGTCGGACTGCTTGCTGGTGCGCACCCGGGCCTCGCCGGCCGCCTGCCCCTGCCCCTTCACCTTGTTGGTGACGTCGGCGTTGACCTTCTCCACCGGCAGGTTCGGGATGTCGGCGACAGCCAGGTTCAGGTGCACGTCGTGCAGGGTCTGGGTGGTGCGCGCGCATTCCTGGACGATGCGGGTGGCGTCCGGCAGGGCGCTGGGCGCCGCCGAGGGACTCGCCTTGTCGTCGCTGCTCGAGCAGCCGGTCAGCACCGCCGCGGATGCGGACGCCGCGAGCGTGAGCGATACCAGGCCCAGCCGTCTGCGCTTGGCGCGGAGCATGCTGGATTTGCCATCAGTCATGACATTCCCCCGTGGATCTTTGATTACGTCATTGAGCTGGAACAGCCGCTACCCGGTCGCGGCATACGCGTGTCACGCATCGAGATGACGTGTGGCCTGGGAATTCGCCAGACCTTATGAAGCCGTCATCTGATCAGTGCGCCGTCCTCTCGACGAGAACTGGCCCCGGCTTGACTCCGAAATGAAGGTGATGGTCGGGATCGCCAACCTCCACGACATCGCTTTTCGGCGTAGCTGATCCGCACGGATCGAGACAGTACTTCACTTTTCGGCCAAGGGGTGCCCCCGTCACTGAGTAATCGTTACTCAACTTCTGCGACGGCCCCGAGGCCGCGTGGCAGCGCGCGGAAGGGCGTGGCAGGGGGCGGCGACGCGGGGCTGCGGCGTGCGGTGGCCGGCAGCGGAGCTCGACTGAGAGGTCAAATCCGCCTCAACAGGGACGAGTCAGCCGTTTCCGCACCACAGGCTTCCCTTGATCGTGTACGGGCCCAGTTCGGTCGGGTTGTGCACGAAGATGTCGACACCCGTCGCGTTGGGTACGACGTCCATCGTGGTCTCAGGGTTGGTGCCACCTGTCGTGAGGATCGTTTCACCGGTCTCGTCGTTCCTGCCGATGATCCTCGACCGGAGGAAATCCGGGTGATCGGCCGGGCACTCGATGTGGATCTGAGATTCCCTGTCCGTCTCCGCCACATGATACGTCCCGGTCAGCACCTTTTCCGTTCCGAGGTTCCATCCTCCGGGCCGGTGCCTTGGAGACGTCGGCGGATTGCTGAGTACGCAGGTGTAGGTGACCGTGAATTCCGCGGAATTGGACCAGTTGATCACGTCCACGCCGAACATGTCGTCGCTCAGCACCCCGTAGTTCTTGAACTCCATGCTCGCGGTTCCGTTGAAGGAAGGCTGCCCGGAGAGATACGTCCCGGAGGGGCATATGAAGTAGAACGTCTTCTGCTCACCCTGGGGTGCGGTTCTGGTCTCGGTGATGGTGGTGCTGTGATTCGGCGGGGTGGGGGTGGGGGTCGGCGTGGGGGTGGGAGTGGGCGTGGGGGTAGGCGTCGGTGTCGGAGTCGGCGTGGGTGTCGGTGTGGGTGTCGGAGTCGGCGTCGGCGTGGGGGTCGGCGTCGGCGTGGGGGTCGGCGTCGGTGTGGGGGTGGGTGTCGGAGTCGGCGTCGGCGAGGTCGGCGTGCAGGTGTAGTTGATGTCGGCCCACGACGCTTCGGTGTGACTGTTGTTGATGACGTCCACGCCGAATCCGTTGCCGTGATAGGAGTTCGCGGCCTCGAACTGGATGTTCCTGGTCACCACGTTCGGCCCCGGGCTGACGCCCGCTCCGCTCATCACCGAGTTCAACGGGCAGTAGAAGAACCACCTGTCGACGAGATCGGGAGCGACCGCGACACGGCCGGGCGCGTCGCCGATGGTCTGAGCGGCGGCCGTGGAGCTCAGCATGAAGGTTCCACCGGCGATGACGGCTGCGATGACCGTGGCCCCTGCGGCAACCTTGGTGCGATTCACTTGGATTCCTCCGTAAGGCACGGGAATGCAGGGTCCCGAGCGGATGAAATGCGCAGCTCGGCCAAGTGATCACAGGGGTCCCGGAGGTCCGCGCCTGGCCATGGATCCGAGGCCTGCTGCTTGCTGGAGGAACCTATCCAGGGCGGCTGTCGGAGCAAGTGAGTAATCGGTGACCAGTTTTCAGGCGCGACGGTGTACGGCGGCGTACGGCACGGTTCAGCGGGCGGCCGAGCCGTGCCGCTGAACCGTGCCGGGGCCGAGGGGGCGGCCTCGGTCGTTACGCCCCGTGGCACTCCCCGTAGGGCTGCCCCGATCCGCACCAGCAGGCCGCGCCCTTCTGCGGGGGCCAGGCCGTCGCACGTCCCCGGGCTGCCAGGGTGGTCGCGTACTGGGGGAGGAGGGACGGGTCCGCCGGGGTCGTGCCCTCCGAGGCGGCGAACGCCTCGTAGGAGGGGACGGTGCCCGTGACGATGCCCAGGTTGGGGGTGCCGGAGGCAGCCAGCTCCCGCAGCGAGGCCTCTATCGTCGCCAGGTGGCCGGCGTGGGAGGGGTACTCCGCGGACAGCGACGGGTACGCGGCGAGCAGCTCCGCCAGTTCGGCGGCCGGCCAGTGCAGGACGGCGACCGGGAAGGGGCGGGAGAGGGCCTCGCGGTAGGTGCCGAGCTCGGCACGCAGGCGGGAGATCTCCGCGGCCAGTTCCGCGGGGTTGTCCGAGCCGAGGGACCACACGCGCTTGGGGTCGTGGAGCTCGTCCAGGGAGACGGGCGAGGAGTGCAGCGTGTCCGCCAGGATGTCCCAGTCGTCGTGCGCCGCGCCGAGCATGCGGCGGACCCGGTGGCGGCCGAAGAGGAGCGGGTGGGTGGCGTACGGGGGCTCGGGGACGTCCGTCAGCAGCAGGCGGACGCCCTCCGTGAACGTCTCCTGCGCCGCCTCCAGCTCGTCGTGCGACTCCAGCGCCTCCGCCACGATCACCCAGGGGGCCGGGTCCCGGGGGGCCGCCGCGCGGATGCCGGTGATGATCGCGCGGGCCTCCGCCTCGTGGCCGTACTCCCACAGGTTGGAGGCCTTCAGGGCGCGTACCAGGTGCGGGTCCTCCAGGCTGTCCTGGGACGACAGCAGGCGGTCGTAGAGCGCGGTCGCGGCGGGGCGGTCGCCGGCGAGCTCCAGGTGGGCGGCGGCCCGCAGGAGCAGCGCTTCGGCGTCTTCGGGGTACAGGCCGGCGGTCCGCTCCAGGCGGGCGGCTTCCGCGGTGTGGTCGACGTTCTCGGCAGGCGTGTCGGGGCGCATGGGTGACACCGTACTGCCGACCGCCGACACGGGGAGAGCCGTCCCGGCTCCAGGGTGCGCTGCTTCGGGACGGCGCTCCACGCGCGGACCGGCCGGACTCTTTCCGGCTACCGGGCAGACCCTGTCCGGCCACCGGCCGGACCCTTCCCGGCTACTGGCCTGCCCCTTCCCGGCCACCGCCGGACCGTCCCGGCTAGATCGTCACCCCGTCGATCTGCAGCGTCTGCACCGACTTCGCCGCGAACGGCACCGCCACCGACTTCCCGCTCAGATACGTGTCCGAGTACGCCCGGTAACGGTCGCCGCCGGTCGTCACCGTGTTCCAGCGCGGGACCAGGCCGCCGGAGCCGCCGCTGACGGTGGTGAAGCGGGAGAGGTCGAAGGTGAGGGTCTGGGCGGAGGCGGAGGTGTTCGCGGCGACGATCACCAGGCGCCGCGCCGCCGCGTCGTAGCCGGCCGCCGCGTAGCTCACGCCGGTGTCGAGGATCGTCATGCCCGGGCGGATGTGGCGGCTGAACTGGGCCATGACGTAGTACTTCGTCTGGACCGCGCCCGGCTGCAGCGTGCTCGCGTCGTAGGCGATCATCGCCCAGTTCGCGGACGGGTCCATGACCTGCCAGTAGACCCAGGCGGTGGGGTGCAGCCAGCGGAAGTCGTAGAGCAGATTGCTCGCCATCGTCATGCCGGTGCCGTCGTTGTCGCCGGTCTCCGAGTTCCACAGGGCCTTGCCGGCGGTCGTCACGACGTCCGTGTAGAGCAGGTCGCGGCGGCCGCCCGAGCCCTGGTAGCCGTGGACGTTGACCCGGTCGACGTATCCCTTCGTCGTCGAGCTGAAGGAGTTGAAGGTGGTGCGGGCGAGGTCGTAGCTGGTCTCGTCGGACGCCGCGATCCGTGTGCCGGTCAGCCCGCGCTTGTTCAACTCGCTGCGCAGGTAAGGCAGTACGGCCGCCTGGGTCGTCGCGTCGATGTGGCAGCCCTCCTGGGTGCCGGTCGCCGTCCACCAGCTGGAACTGGGCTCGTTGAAGGCCTCGACGGTGGAGAAGGTCACGCCCCAGTCGTTCTTCGCGTGCAGGGCCACGGCGGCGAGGTGGGAGGCGTGCTGACGGTAGTTCCAGGACTGGAGGTTGTTGCCGCCGTCGGCGGCGCCGGACGGGTTGTGGTTGTAACACATCCACCACATGGGGGAGTTGGCGAACAGCTCGGTGACTGCGCCGCGTTGTGCCGCCTTGACCAGCATCGCGCGCTGCGTGGCGTCGGCCGTCCAGTCCCACGCCGAGGACGTCGGGTCCTCGTTGTTCCAGTCCTGCCAGTAGCCCTCGATCTGCTTGAAGGCGGGGATGTTGGGGGAGACGGCCATGCTCTCGCCGCCCACGCTGTTCCAGCTGCACGCGCCGAGGTTGTAGCGGGCGATGTTCAGGCCGAGGCCGGGGAGTGTGGTGCCGTCGTAGGTCACCGACTTGGTGGTGAAGAAGATGTCGGCGAAGTCGTCCCGGCCGCCGAACACGTTGGCCCACCAGGCCAGGGAGGTGCCCCAGCCCTCCCAAGTGCCGTACTTCGTAGCGGGGTTGACGGCGACGGTGGCGTCGGCGTGGGCGGTGCCGGTGGCGAGCGCGCTGCCCAGGAGGGTGCCGCCCGCCGCGGCCAGCAGGGTTCTGCGTCGGATCATGAATGCGTCTCCGCTTCGCTCTACGTGGCTTGTCCCGTGCATGCCACGAGGAAGCATCGGGGGTGGCGGGTGGGGTTGTCGAGGGTTGTGACAGCGCTTTCTCAACCCTTTCTCAAACCGGCGTACGAAGTCTCGAACGAGTGGGCCGGGCTTGGTTACGGGCTTACGGGGCTGGTGAGTTGGCGGTCCGACCCTTATCGTGCGGGCGGCCCGGTGAAGGAGGCGGCATGACGATGCGCGTTCCTGTCGTGCAGCACAGCGGCCGACGGCGGCGGCACCGGCGACGGCGCGCGCTGTGGGCCGGGGGCGAGGCGCTCGTCACCGTCGGGGTCGTCCTCCTGCTCCTCGTCACCCACCAGCTGTGGTGGACCAACCGGGAGGCGCGTCGGGGGGCCGAGCGGAAGGTGGAGGCGCTGGAACGGGAGTGGGCGGCGGGCGGTGACGGCGGTGACCGGGGCTCCTCCCCTACGGCCGCACCGGTGCCGTCCGGCCGGCAGGGCGCCGGCGCCCGGTCCCGTCGGCAACCGGCGGCCGCCGCCGGGGCGCCGTCGCGTCCCCGCCGCTCCCAGGCGTACGCCGTCCTCACCGTCCCCCGCCTCGGCCTCCGCGTCCCCGTCGCCGAGGGCGTCGGCAAGCGGGACGTCCTCGACAAGGGGTACGCCGGCCACTACCCCGGCACCCAACAGCCGGGCCAGGCCGGCAACTTCGCGCTCGCCGGGCACCGCAACACCCACGGGGAGCCGTTCCGGCACATCGACCGGCTGCGGCGCGGGGACGAGCTGGAGGTGGAGACGCGCGGCGCGGTGTACACGTACGCCGTCGACCGGACGCTGCCGCGGACGTCGGCCCGCGACGGGGGCGTCCTGCGGCCGGTCCCGCGTTCCACGGTCCGTCCCGCCTACGGCTACCCGAGCCCCGGCTACTACATCACCCTCACGACCTGCACTCCGGAGTACACCTCCAGGTACCGGCTGGTGGTGTGGGGGACCCTGGTCTCGATGCGGCCGCGGGGCTGAAGCGCCGGGAGGCCGGGAGGCGGGGTGAGGTGGGTGTGCGGCAAGTGCCTCGTGTGTGCAACCGTGGTACCCGTCGAGGACGTCCGGTTCAATCGAGGGGCGGACCCGCACACGCGGGCGGGACGAGGAGGAGGGGGGACGTTGTGATCGGGAACTGGATGTCGCGGCGGCCCGTCGCCGTTCTGCTGGTCCTGCTGCTCGGCGTCGCCCTGTTCGACACCGGCAGTCTCACCGCCACCGTCGCGCTCGCCGCGACCGCCGCGGCCGGTTCCGCGCTCGCCGCGTGTGCCCTGGTCGCCGCGCGTTCCGCGCCCGCCCTGCCGCCCACCCGGGTGCGTACGGCCATCCGCGACCGCGCCCGCCGCACGGCATTCCTGCCGCAACGCGACCCCGACGCCAAGGGCCGCACCCGGCCCCGGGCGCCCGGGTGTGCCCTCCCGGCGACCACCGCGTAGGGCACCCGCTTCATCCGCAGCGTCCGCCCTCGCGCGGGTCGTCATGCCGCCATGACCACTTCCCGGCACGACGAGACCCCCGGAAGGCTCACCCATGTCCGTCTTCGCTGTGTTCGCCACCCTGGTCGAGCACCTCGCCGACCCGCTCCAGCCGCTGTTCGGCGCCTCGGCCGCAGCCGCGGCGATCGTCCTGTTCACCGCACTCGTACGACTGCTCGTGCACCCCCTGTCCCGGGCCGCCGCCCGCGGCCAGCGGGCCCGGGCGCGACTGCAGCCGCGGATCGCCGAGTTGCGCGAGAAGTACGCCAAGGATCCCGAGCGGCTGCAGAAGGCCGTACTGGAACTGCACGCCGAGGAGAAGGTGTCGCCGCTGTCCGGCTGCCTGCCGGGTCTGCTGCAACTGCCCGCGTTCTTCCTGCTGTACCACCTGTTCTCCAGCACGACCGTCGGCGGGCGGCCCAACGCACTGCTCTCCCACCGGCTGTTCGCCGCGCCTCTCGGCGACCGCTGGGCCGACGCCCTGTCCGGGGACGGGATGTTCGGTCCGGCGGGACTCGTGCACCTCGCGCTGTTCGCGGTCGTCGCGGTCGTCTGCACCTTCGGCTACCTGCTGGCGAAGCGGGCGACGGCCACGAACTCCGCCGTTACGGCGCCCGGGCGCGGGGCCGAGGCCGAGCGGGTGCCCGGGCTCGGCGCCGTCACGGCGATCGTGCCGTTCATGTCCTTCTTCACCCTGGTCACCGTGGCGGTCGTGCCGCTGGCCGCCGCGCTGTACGTGGCGACGAGCACGGCGTGGGGGACCGTCGAGCGGGCGGCGTTGTACCGGTGAGGTCCGCGGTCGCGGTCCACTACGTGAACTGCTCTTGCAATAGTGCACGGCGACCTTGGACGATCGGCCAGTCATCCGATGACTGTTACCGTCGGCGGGCAACCCGCGACTGAGGGAGATGGAGATCATGAAGCTGCTGCGAGTCGGTGCGGCGGGATCGGAGCGGCCGGCGCTGCTCGACGCCGAGGGCACCCTGCGGGACCTGACGGGTGTCGTGGCCGACATCGACGGCGCGCTGCTCGCCGACGACGCGGCGCTCGGCCGGATCCGTGCCGCCGCCGACGCCGGTGAACTGCCCGCCCTGGACGCGGCGGGGCTGCGCGTCGGGCCGCCGCTGGGACGGATCGGCAAGATCGTGTGCATCGGGCTGAACTACCACGACCACGCGCGCGAGACCGGGGCCGAGCCGCCCGCCGAGCCGGTCGTGTTCTTCAAGGCGCCGGACACCGTCGTCGGGCCGGAGGACACGGTGCTGGTGCCGCGCGGGTCGCTCAAGACCGACTGGGAGGTCGAGCTGGCGGTCGTCATCGGACGCACCGCCCGCTACCTGGAGTCGGCGGAGGAGGGGCTCGCCCATGTCGCCGGGTACGCGGTGGCGCACGACGTGTCCGAGCGGGAGTTCCAGATCGAGCGGGGCGGGACCTGGGACAAGGGCAAGAACTGCGAGACGTTCAACCCGCTGGGCCCCTGGCTGGTGACCGCCGACGAGGTGCCCGACCCGCAGACCCTCGCGCTCAGGCTGTGGGTCAACGGGGAGCTGAAGCAGAACGGCACCACCGCCGAGCAGATCTTCCCCGTCGGCGAGGTCGTGCGGTATCTCAGCCACTTCATGACGCTGTACCCCGGGGACGTCATCAACACCGGGACGCCCGCGGGGGTGGCGATGGGCGCGCCCGAGCCGAAGCCGTACCTCCGGGCCGGAGACGTCGTCGAGCTGGAGATCGAGGGGCTGGGGAGGCAGCGGCAGGAACTGAAGAACGCGTAGCCGCTCCGCGGGGGCGGGGCGGGGCGGGGCGGGGCGGGGCTGGGCGGGGCGGCTGGGGAGCGCTGGGCGATCGGTCGCGGGCGGCCGCGACCGCCCCGCCGCCGCGGGCTACGACGGCGCGGGCTACGACGGCGCGGCGAAGGCGCCTCAACCGGCCGACGCCCCCGGATGGTTGCGTCAGCGGTTCAGGAACTCCTCCAGCGCCTCCACCACCAGGCGGTGGTCCTGCAACTGCGGCAGCCCGCTCACCGTCACCGCGCCGATCACGCCGACCCCTTCGACGTTGACCGGGAAGGAGCCGCCGTGCGCGGCGTAGGTGTCGGGGTCCAGGCGGGAGGACTCCTCGAACGTGGTGCCCTTGGCGCGGAAGCGCGCGCCGACCAGGTAGGAGGAGCTGTGGTAGCGCTCCACCACCCGGCGCTTGCGGGCGATCCAGGCGTCGTTGTCCGGCGTCGAGCCCGGCAGCGCGGCGTGGAAGAGCTGCTGGCCCGCGCGGTGGATGTCCACGGCGACCGGGGCCTGGCGCTCGCGGGCGAGCTCCACCAGCAGCGAACCGAGCGCCCAGGCGTCGTCGTGGGTGAACCGGGGGAAGACCAGCCGGCGTTCCTGCGCCTCCAGCTCCTCCAGGGGCGGCGGGATCTCCGGGTGGAACTTCTGCGTGTTCCCGGTGTTGGGCGTCACAGTGTCACCGTCACAGAGTCGCGGGCGGACCGGCGGGCCGCCTCCAGCACGTCGAGGGCGGCGGCCGCCTCCAGCGCGGGCACCGGGTTGACGCCGTCGCCGGTGAGGGCCCTGGCCACGGCCGCGTAGTACGCCGGGTAGTCGCCCGGCAGGCTCGGCTCGGGGCGACCGCCGCCGGTCGGCGGGGACTCGCCGGAACCGACCCGGCCCCACATTGACTCGGGTTCCGTGCCCCAGCCGGCGGCCGTGCCGGGGCGCCGGCCCTCCCGCAGGGCCGCCTCCTGCGGATCGAGGCCGTACTTGACGTATCCCGCCTTCGAGCCCAGCACCCGGAAACGCGGGCCGAGTTGCGCGGCCGTCGAGGAGACGTACAGGTGGGAGCGGACGCCGCTGGCGTGCGTGAGCGCGATGAAGGTGTCGTCGTCCGCCTGCGCGCCCGGACGCCGGACGTCCGTCTCGGCGTACACCTGCGTGGCGGGGCCGAACAGGACGAGGGCCTGATCGACGACATGACTGCCGAGGTCGTACAACAGACCTCCGATCTCTGCCGGATCGCCGGACTCGCGCCAGCCGCCCTTCGGCTGCGGGCGCCAGCGTTCGAAGCGGGACTCGAAGCGCCATACGTCGCCCAGCTCGCCCTCGGCGAGCAGCTTGCGCAGGGTCAGGAAGTCGTTGTCCCAGCGGCGGTTCTGGAAGACGGACAGCAGCAGGCCGCACTCCTCGGCGAGCGCGGCGAGCCCGCGGGCCTCGGCCGCCGTCCCGGCGAGCGGCTTGTCGACCACGACCGGCAGGCCGGCCTTCAGGGCTGCGGTGGCGAGCGGGACGTGCGTCTTGTTCGGCGTCGCGATCACGATCAGGTCCAGCTCGGCGGACCGCCGCTCGAACAGCTCGTCCGCGCCCGTCGTGACGCGCACGTCCGGGAACTCGGCGCGGGCCTGCTCCTGCCGCTCCGGGCTCGAGGTGACGACCGTGTCGAGGATGAGGCCCTCGGTGGCGGCGATCAGCGGAGCGTGGAACACGGAGCCCGCGAGGCCGTAGCCGACGAGGCCCACGCGCAGCGGGGAGCCGGGGGAGGGGGCGGGGTCGCGGTGGGGACCGGTTCCGGGGGGTGCAGCAGTCATGCCCTCCACTTTCGCAACGCTGTTGCCGAAGTGCAAGCGCGGGGGACAATGGCGGAGTGGAGACGGAGACGACGAGGAAGGACGGGGCGGGCGTCGTGCGGGGTGCCGGGGCGGTGGCTCCGCGGGGCGCCGGTGCGGGGGCCTTGGTTTCGCGGGGCGCCGGGGCGATCGGCGGGGCCAACCTGCTCGCCGTGCGCAGCCACAACGCCGCGCTCGTCCTCGACCTGCTGCGCACGGCCGGTGCGGAAGGCATCAGCCGGCTGGAGCTCGCCGAGCGCACCGGGCTGACCCCGCAGGCCGTCAGCAAGATCACCGCCCGGCTGCGGGCCGAGCGCCTCGTCACGGAGGCCGGGTACCGCGCCTCGACGGGCGGCAAGCCGCGCACGGTGCTGCGGCTGGTGCCGGAGGCGGGACACGCGGTCGGGGTGCACGTGGACCGGGACGAGACCCGGGTGGTCCTGGCCGACCTCACCGGAGCCACGGTGGCCGGCCTGCGCACCCCGCTGGGCCTGGGCGCCGGGACGGAGGCCGTGGTGGGACGGGTCGCGGAGGAGGTGAAGGCGCTGGTGGGGCGGGTGCTGGGCGGTGACGGAGACCTGCGGGCGGCCCCGGCGGGCCCCCTCCTCGGCGTAGGCGTCGCCCTGCCCGGTCCGCTCGATCACGTCCGCGGGGTGCTGCACCGGGTCACCGGGTTCCCCGAGTGGGACGGGTTCCCGCTGCGGGCCGAGCTGGTGCGGCGGCTCGGGGTGCCGGTCGTCGTCGACAAGGACACCAACGCGGCCGCGCTCCGACTCGCCGTCGGCGGCGCGGGGGGTGACGGCGAGGGCGGCGCGGGCGACGGGGAGAACGGGGCGGGCGATGAGGAGAACAGGGCGTGCGTCGGTGAGAACGGTGGCCGGGCGGGCGGTGACCGGGCGGGCGGCGGTCGGGACGGCGGCTCCTTCGCCTACCTGCACCTCGGTACGGGGCTCGGGGCCGGGCTGGTGATCGGCGGTGCCGTGCACCGGGGCGCCCGCACCGGGGCCGGGGAGTTCGGGCATCAGGTGGTCCAGCTGGACGGGCCGCCCTGCGGCTGCGGCAACCGCGGCTGCGTGGAGGCGCTGTGCCTGGCCGCCGTGGCGCGTGGCGACCTGGCGGAGGCGGCGCGCGTGCTCGGCACCGGCGCCGGCAACCTCGTCGCGCTGCTCGACATCGACCTGGTGCTCCTCGGCGGCCGCACCGTCACCGCCGCCCCCGAGGCCTTCGCCGACGGCGTGGCCGCGGTCCTCGCCGAACGCGCCCGGCTCACCGGGGAGCCGCCGGTGCCGGTACGGATCGCCTCCGACGGCGTGGCGGAGGGCGCGGCCCAGCTCGTACTGGCGCCCCTGTTCGGACGGACGGACGGCTGAGAGGGGCTGAGACGGGGGCCGCCTCCGGTGCCGACGGGGCGCGGGGCGGCTGCCCCGCGGTCGGCAAGGAGCGATGCGCCGCGGCCGGCACCGGCGGGCTGCGGGGCATCGTCTCCGCTGTCGGCAGGGGAGGGGGTGTGGTCCTGGGCGCGGATCGCCGGTCAGGACGCTGTCCTGCCGTCGCGTTGTCGTGCGGTGCGGGGCGGTGCCGCAGGCCGTTCCGGCTGCCGGGCGCCGCGGTGTCCCCGGCCGATCGGGTGTGCCGTGGTCCCGGCCGGGCGGCGCAATTTCTCCCCTCTTTCGGGGGTTCGTGCGGGTGGTAGCCGCCTCGCGGTGACCCCCTCCGGCACGATCATGTGGTCATGCGACTGCGCCCGTCCCTGTCCCTCTGTCTCGCAGCATCAGCCGCCCTCCTCCCCGCAGCGGCCTCCGCGCACGCGGTACCCGGCGCCGGTTCCGGCCCCACCCCGACCTGCGACACCGGGCGCGGCTTCCCCCTCACCACCCGCGTCCGCGGCGGCCCGGCCGCCTACCAGGCCGGCGGCGGATACGGCACCTGGTTCCTCGACCTCACCAACCGCACCACCCGGACCTGCACGAACATCCACCCGGTCATCGTCCTCGTCGACGAACGGCGGGCCCTGGAGCCGACGCAGCCCCGGCTGGAGTTCTCCGCGGGCACCCGACCGCAGCCGGTCCGCTTCGAGAAGACCGACGAGGACGAACTCGTCGGCGCCTTCGACGCCGGCTCCGTGGGATTCACCGTCGGCCCCGGCCGGACCGTCACGGTCGAGGTGCGGCTCGCCCTCACCGCCGACACCGCGCCGAACGAGATCACCGCCACGGCGGCCGTCGTCCAGCGCCACGACGACGACGGCGACTGGGTCGGGCAGTCCAACGACTACCGCTTCCGCGTCGACCCCGGACCGACCCCCACCACCCCGCGCCCCACCACTCCCCGTCCCCCCGGCACCGCCACGGCCACGGCCAAGGACGCCGTCCCCACCGCCACCGCCACGGCGAAGGATGCCGCCCCCAACAGCACAGCCACCGGCACCGCCGTCGCCCCCGCCGCCTCCACCACCCCCGACGCCCCCGGCCTGCCCTTCGCCGACGAACTCGCCCGCACCGGTGTCGCCACCCGCACCGGAGCCATGGCCGCCACCGCCGCTCTCCTCGTCGCGGCCGGCGCGCTGCTGCTCGCCAGGAAGCAGCTCGGACGAGCGCTGCGCAGGCCGGGAAGAACACGGAGGCGCCGCTGAACGGGCCGCCCGCGCCCGAGCTCCCGCGGAACCGGGCATTCCCTCAAGATCCGGTCACTGTCTAGGCTGGGCCACCCAGCACCGCGTACACGCGTACACGCGTACGGCAGGAGATCCCGCACATGGCAGACCGCAAGCCCATCGATTCGTGGCTCACCGACATGGACGGTGTTCTGATCCACGAGGGCGTACCGATCCCCGGCGCCGACGCCTTCCTGAAGAAGCTGCGCGAGTCCGGCAGGCCCTTCCTGGTCCTCACCAACAACTCGATCTACACCCCGCGCGACCTGCACGCCAGGCTGCGCCGCATGGGCCTGGAGGTCCCGGTCGAGTCCATCTGGACCTCGGCGCTGGCCACCGCGCAGTTCCTCGACGACCAGCGGCCGGGCGGCTCGGCGTACGTCATAGGCGAGGCCGGGCTGACCACCGCGCTGCACGACATCGGCTACATCCTCACCGACCACGAGCCCGACTACGTCGTCCTCGGCGAGACCCGCACCTACTCCTTCGAGGCCATGACCAAGGCGGTCCGGCTCATCCAGAACGGCGCCCGCTTCATCGCCACCAACCCCGACGAGACCGGCCCCTCCGCCGAGGGCCCGCTGCCCGCGACGGGCGCCGTCGCCGCGCTGATCACCAAAGCGACCGGCAAGCAGCCGTACTTCGCGGGCAAGCCGAACCCGCTGATGATGCGCACCGGTCTCAACGCGATCGGCGCCCACTCCGAGAGCAGCGCGATGATCGGCGACCGCATGGACACCGACGTGCTGGCCGGCATGGAGGCGGGGATGCAGACGTTCCTGGTGCTCACCGGCCTGACCCGGCCCGAGCAGGTGGAGGACTTCCCCTACCGGCCGTCCGAGGTCGTCGACTCCATCGCCGACCTCGTCGACCGAATCTGACTCAGCGGATCGAGACCGATCCAGGCCGATCCAGGCCGATCCAGGCGGATCCAGACCGATCCAGGCCGATCCAGGCGGATCCAGACCGATCCAGGCGGATCCAGGCGGATCCGGGCCGACCGGATCCGAGCCCGGCGGATCCGAGAGGTGAAACCTTTCTGAACCCGGACGGAGCAGCCGGGGCCCGCTGAGGATGCGGGGCGCGGCGCCGGGGAGGAACCTCCAGATATCTGGAGGTTCACGATGGGTTCCACGAAAGCCACGGTCTGCGCGGCGGTCCTCGCCGCCGCCGCGGTCGCGCTCGCGCCGTCGGCGCACGCCCAGGACGGCGGGGTCTCGGTCAGCCCGTCGTCCCCGGCCCCCGGCGGCGACGTGGCCCTGCGCGTGAGCGGCTGCGCGGCGCGGACCGCCACCGCCCACTCCGCCGCCTTCGTCGCGCAGGCCCGGCTCGCCGGTGGCGGCGGCACGCTCGCCGGCGAGACCCGCGTCCGTTCCTCGATCGTGCCCGGCACCTACGACGTGGAGATCGCCTGCGCGGACGCGGACGTGAAGGGCACGATCACGGTCGCCGCCGCGTCGTCCCACCGTCCCACCGGCCCCGCCTCGCCCGTCGCCCCCGTCCCCGCGGGTGGCGGTGGCACCGCCCAGGTCGCCGCCACGGACGCCCGTCCGGCCGGCCCCGGCGCGGTCCACGCGGTGACCGGTCTGGTGCTGGCCTGTTCCGCCGCGGCCGCCGTTGCGGTGCTGGGCCCGCGCCGCGGCCGGGGCAGGGGCTGACCGCGGTGTCCGTCAGGTTCGACCGCGAGCGCTCCTCCGGCACCGGACGCCTCTTCATGGGCCTGGCCTGGGTCGTGCTGCTGCTCGGGCTGTGGATGTGGGGGCGTCAGCTGACCGACGTGGCGCAGGGCACGTCCGCGCCGACCACCGGCGACATGGCGGCCGCCGGCCGACCGCCCGAGGTCCGGCTGCCGCCCGCGATGCGCCCGCTCGGGGACGCGCTGCCGCAGCGCATCGACATCCCCGGCCTGGGCGTGCAGGCACCCGTGGTGGCCCGCGGCCTCGACGCGCGGGGGGCCGTCGACCCGCCGCCCTTCGACCAGGCCGGCGCCGTGGGCTGGTACGCGGGCGGCGCCGCGCCGGGGGCCGTCGGCCCCGCGCTGATGGTCGGCCACCTCGACACCGAGACCCGGCCCGCCGTGTTCCACCGGCTGAGCTCCCTCCGGCCCGGCCAGCAGATCCGGGTGGTCCGCGACGACGGCAGGATCGCCGAGTTCACCGTCGACGACGTGCAGGTCCAGGCCCGTGACCAGTTCGACGCCCGACAGGCCTACGGGCCGCACCGGCCGGGCCGCGCCGAACTGCGGCTGATCACCTGTGGCGGCACCTACGACCGGGTGAGCCACAGCTACACGGCGAACGTGATCGTGTCGGCGTACCTCACGGGGTCGGCGGGTGAGCCCGTTCGGCCGCACCTGGCCCGGTCGACGGCTCGCTCCCCCTGAAGCCGCCGACCGGGCCGGTCCTCGACCGCGCGGCCGCCCGGGCCGCGGGAGTGGCCCGGTGAGGTGCGCGGGAGGTCTCGGGAACCGGAACAGGACATCGGCCGACCGGGATCAGGGGCCGTCCGAGAAGACTTTAGAACGAATGAGCGGCTGGGCCCAGAGGGTTGCGACACCGAGTCCCCGGCCGCTCGCCCTGAGTCATGGACGCAGGTGGCGGGCCTTCACGGCCTCTGCCGCGCACCTTCACGACCCTTCCCGTGGACCTTCACGGTCTCGACCCCTCAGCTCCGCGCGCAGGGCCGTGTCGTCGGCGGTTCGGCCGACGACGGCGTGCACGACGTCGGCGAGCGGCAGCCGGCGGCGGCGTGCGTACTGCCGCAGCGCCGCGAACGCCCGGTCGGGGTGGGCGTCCCAGCGTTCGGCCAGCATGCCCTTGGCCTGCTCCAGCAGCACCCTGCTGGACAGCGCCCGCTGCAACTGCCCCGACAGCTCCCGGTACTGGGCATACGCGCGCTGGTTCTGCAGCCCGACGGCCGCCGCGTCGGCGAGGGCCTGGGCCAGCGGCAGCCCCGACGTGGAACCGGGGCCGTCCTCCCCGGGCGGAACCCGCACGAACACGTTCAGCGCGCCGAGCAGCGTCTCCCGTCGGCGCAGCGGTACGGCGAAGGTGCCCGCGATGCCGTGCCGCAGGGCCCGTTCGGTGAAGTCCGGCCAGCGCGCGTCGGCGTGGGCCGCCCGGATGGACACGGGCGCGACCGGCCTGCCCGAGCCGTAGCTCTCCAGGCAGGGCCCGCCGCCGTGCTGAGCCCGCAGCAGGTCGAGCGCCACCGCCTCCTGTCGGCTGCTGCCCGCCAGGGACACCGTCCGGCCGCCGTCGAAGAGCATGACGCCGGCGGCCCGCGCGGCCGGCAGTTCCACGCAGTGGTCGGCCACGCGTTGCAGATGGTCCGTCGTCCGGAAGCCCTCGGTGAGCGTGTCCGACGCCTCCACCAGCGCCGCCGCCAGCCGGAGTTCCCTGGTGTGGTGCATGACCGCGCACTCCCCTTCCGCCGCCCGCCCGCCCCCTTCAGCCGGTCGCCTGCCCGCGCCGCCCCCGCGGTAACGCACGCCCGGACGCCCCCCGCCCGCACACCCGCGACCTCGTGGGCGTCCGGGCGCGTGTGTCAGGATTGGCGCTCGGAGGAGTGCACCCAAAGGGGAGTTGGATGTACGGCAGCAGGGGGGCCGGAGTGCGGACTTCCGCGATGGTGCTGGGGGCGGCACTGCTGATCGCGGGGTGTTCGTCCGGGGACGGCGACGGCAAGAACCGGGACGCCGGTGCGAGGATCACCCAACAGCCCAAGGAGAGCGACCCGTTCTGGGTCAACCCGGACGGCAACGCGGCCCGGCAGCTCGCCGCGTACGAGAAGGCCGGCAAGGACACGGAGGCCGAGCGGATCCGCAAGATCGCCGAGCAGCCCACCGGGGAGTGGATCGGCCCGGAGAACCCCGAGCAGGAGGCCCGCGGCTACACCGAGGCCGCCGACAAGGCCGGCCGCACCGCCCTGCTGGTCCTCTACAACATCCCGCACCGCGACTGCGGCCAGTACTCGCAGGGCGGCGCCGCCGACGGCAACGCCTACCGCAGCTGGATCGACGGCGTGGCGGCGGGCATCGAGGACCGTTCGGCGACGGTGATCCTGGAGCCGGACGCCGTCCTGCACCTGGTCGACGGCTGCACCCCGGACGAGTTCCACGAGGAGCGCTACGACCTCCTCAAGGGCGCCATCGGCAAGCTCAAGTCCCTGAAGAACACCAAGGTGTACCTGGACGCGGGCAACGCCGGCTGGGGCCACCCCGACCAGATCTTCGAGCCCCTGAAGTGGGCGGGCATCGACCAGGCCGACGGCTTCTCGGTCAACGTCTCGAACTTCTACACCACCGAGGACTCCATCGCGTACGGCAAGGAGCTGTCCGCGAAGGTGGGCGGCAAGCACTTCGTCGTCGACACCAGCCGCAACGGCAACGGCCCCTACACCGGCGGCGCCGAGGACGAGCGCTGGTGCAACCCGCCGGGCCGCGCGCTGGGCGAGCCGCCGACGACGAAGACGGCGGACCCCCTGGTGGACGCCTACCTGTGGGTCAAGCGCCCCGGCGAGTCGGACGGCGAGTGCAAGGGCGGCCCCAAGGCGGGCCAGTGGTGGGCCGCGTACGCGCTGAAGCTCGCCAAGGCCGGCGAGTAAGTGCGTTGTGGCGAACAGGGAGCGAGGCCAGAGCCGACACGAGCTCGCTGTGCGCCTTCGCGGTGAGTACCTGGTGGAGGCGTTCGTCCAACTCCTCGTGCGACATGAGCCCTTCGGCGAACGCCTCCTGCAGGCGCCGCACGGCCATATAGCGGTCGCCAGGGGCTGACCGACGGCCGCCTGCGTCCCGGTCCGGTACCGGCTTCGGCCCTCCTCGACGAACGGCCCGGGCGGGGCCGGCCGTCCGCGTCGGTCATGGGAACGCGGGCGTGTCCCCACGGAGCGTCTTCTCCAGCCAGTCCGCCCAGCGCAGGACGGAGTCGGCACAGGCGTCGGTCGCGGGGGCCAGCCGGGTACGTGGGCCGACGACCTGGAGCGCGGCGACGACTTCGCCGCGGAAGTCGCGGACCGGCGCGGCCACGGAGTACAGGCCCGGCTCCGCCTCCTCGTCCACGATCGAGTACCCGCGCGTGCGGGTCGCGGCGAGTCTGCGCCGGAAGTCGTCCAGGCCGACCGGCGTGTTCGGGCCGTGCCGCAGGAACTCGGTGCGGGCGAAGACCGACGCGATCTCCTCGTCGTCGGCGTCGACCAGCAGGGCCTGTCCGCAGTCGCTGCAGTACGCCGGGTACGGGCGGCCGATCCACGAGCCGACCTGCTTGCTGCCCCGCGGCACCCGCTCGGCGATGGTCACGGTCGTGTCACCCGCGAGCACCCCGAGATAGCAGCTCTCGCCGGTTTCGCCGACCATGCCCTCCAGTGCCGTGTGCCCGTCCGTTCGCAGCCGGTGCGCGGTGACGTCGAGTGCGTCGGCGTAGAGCCGCCAGTGCAATGACACCGAGCGCGGCTCGCGCACGGCGAATTCCTCCCGGGCCATGGCGTCGAGGCTGCGGGAGAGCTGGCTGCGGTCGCGGTCCATCTCCCGGGCCAGGTCGGTGACCGAGGTGCCCCGCAGGCCCTCGGCTGTCCGGTGCGCGAGCGTCACCAGGATGTCCAGCCCTCTGCCCATGCTCGACTGCTCCATGGCTCCCTCGGACGCCCTGCGGGCCGCACTCGCTGTGCGGCGTCTTCTCGGTTCGGCTGGCGCGAGCACTCTACTGGGCGACCCAGCCAGGCAAAATTGTGCGTCATTCACATCTTGTCATGCGGTTAATGCACTTCTAGCATCTGGTGCATCCCCTCCGCCCCGGGATCTCCGCGGGCGGCCACCCAGAACTGCCCCTTCCCGGGGTGTCCGAGAAGGGATCACAGCAGGCATGACCTCGACGATGACCACCACGCAGCGCACCGAAGTCCGGATCCGCCGCCGGTCGGTGCGGGCACTGAAGGTGTACTGGCCGGTCTCCCGCCAGACGCTGGCCCTCGTGGCGGCGGGGGACGTCGAGGTGCTGCGCAGGGAGGAAGCCCTGGCCGGCCTGCTCCGCGTCGTGGAGACGTCACCGTGCCTCGGTGACTTCGGCATGTACACCGATGTCTTCGAAGTCGGCATCGGTGCCGAGGGCTTCACCACGGGCCGTGGAGCCGCCCCCACCCTCGGGGCGGTCGGCGAGCAGACCCTCTCCCCGACGCTGACCGTCACCACCTACATCGACGCCTCGGTCCCGGAGAACGAGCTGTCGCACGCCCTGTCCCGGATCGTGGCCGCCCACCCGTGGGAGGTCCCGGTCGTCGAACTCTCCGCCCCCGTCGAACTCGTCACCCGCGGCTGACCCCCCGGCCGCACGACGCCAGTCGAACCGTGCCCGCCACCCCAGGGCACGCCCCCCCACAGAAGAGTTGGCATCACCCGCCCGCCATGTCCCGCTCCCCACCCCAGCTCCCCGTGAGGACCCGCCATGTCCATCTCCACAACACCGGACAACTCCCCGAGCACCGAAAGACCGCCCCACCCCGCACCCGAGCCCCCGAACGGCGAGCTGCGTCGCTCGATGGGGACCCGCCACCTCGTCATGATCGCGATGGGCGGCGTCATCGGCTCCGGGCTGTTCCTCAGCTCCGGGTACACCATCTCCCAGGCCGGCCCGCTGGGCGCCGTCCTCTCCTACCTGGTCGGCGCGTTCGTCGTCTACCTCGTCATGACCTGCCTGGGCGAACTCGCCGTCGCCTACCCCGTCTCCGGCGCGTTCCACATCTACGCCTCCCGGTCCATCAACCCCGCCACCGGCTTCACCACCGCCTGGCTGTACTGGCTGACCTGGGCCGTCGCGCTGGGCTCGGAGTTCACCGCGTGCGGGCTGCTCATGCAGCGCTGGTTCCCCGGCGTGAGCGTCTGGATATGGTGCGTGATCTTCGCCGCGGTGGTTTTCACCGTCAACGCCATCTCCGCCCGGGTCTTCGGCGAGACCGAGTACTGGTTCTCCCTCATCAAGGTCATCGCCGTGGTCGCGCTCATCGTCCTCGGTGGTGCGGCCGTCGCCGGGTTCCATCCGCTGGCGGACAGCCACCACGCGTTCCCCACCCTGTTCCAGAACTTCCACACCTCGAACGGCCTGTTCCCGCACGGCATGTCGGGAATCCTGGTCACCGTGCTGGCCGCGTTCTACGCGTTCTCCGGCTCCGAGCTCATCGGTGTCGCCGCCGGTGAGACGGACGACCCGACCAGTGCGGTCCCCAAGGCTCTGCGCGTAACGGTCTTCCGGCTGCTCGTCTTCTTCGTCGGCTCGATCACGGTCATCGCCGCGATGATCCCGTACCACAAGGTCGGCCTCGACGAGAGCCCGTTCGTCACCGTCTTCTCCGCCATCGGCATTCCCTATGCCGCGGACATCATGAACTTCGTGATCATCACGGCGCTGCTGTCCGCGGGGAACAGCGGCCTGTACTCCTGCGCCCGCATGCTGTTCTCCCTCGCCGACGAGGGGCACGCCCCCAAGGCGCTGCGTCGCCTGAACAAGCGGCAGATCCCGATGACCGCGCTCGTGGTGAGCATGCTCGGCGGGCTGGCCTCCCTGCTCAGCAGCGTGGTCGCGGCCCAGACGGTCTACCTGGTGCTGGTGTCGATCGCCGGCTTCGCCGCCGTGGCGGTGTGGATGTCCATCGCGGCCTCACAGTTCTTCCACCGCCGGGCCTTCCTGCGCGACGGCGGAGAGATCGGCTCGCTCGCCTACCGGACGCCGCTCTACCCTGTGGTGCCCGTCGCGGCCTTCGCGCTGTGCCTGGTCGCGCTGGTGGGGGTCGCGATGGACCCCACCCAGGTCGCCGCCCTGTACTTCGGAATCCCGTTCGTCGCGGCCTGCTACCTGTACTTCTTCCTGCGACTCCGTTTCCGGACGCAGGCGGCGACCCGATGAGGCCCAGCTGCCTCCTGCTCGACCTGGACGGCACCCTGGTCGACTCGGCCCCGGGCGTCACCGCCGGCGCCGCCGCCGCACTGCGCGGCGTCGGCGCCGCCGTCCCCGACGAGCACACCCTGCGGTCCTTCGTAGGGCCACCGATGTACGAGTCCTTCCGGCGGGTGGTCGGCCTGGACGAGGCGAGCGCCGCCCTGGCGCTGCGGGCCTACCGGGCGCACTACGCCGAGCACGGACTGCTGGACAGCGCGCTGTTCCCCGGGATCCCCGAGACGCTCGACGCGATCGCGGCCGCCGGCCTGCCGATGGCGGTCGCCACGTCCAAGGTCGAGGACCAGGCCCTGCGGCTCGTGCGCCACTACGGCCTGGACACCCGCCTCGAGACGGTGTGCGGAATATGCGACCAGGACGGGCGCACCACCAAGCAACAGGTGATCCGCGCATGCCTGGACCGGCTGCGGGAGCTGGGTGTCGACACCTCCCGGCCGCTCATGGTCGGTGACCGGTCCTACGACGTCACCAGCGCCGCCGCCGAAGGCGTGCCCGCCGTCCACGTGCTGTGGGGATACGGCGGCACGTCGGAGTCGGAGGGTGCCATCGCGTCGGTCGCGGCCCCCGCCGACCTCGTCGAGCTGCTCACCGGCGTCACAGCCGGACATGCCAACTGACAGGAGAACGAGTTCATGATCACCAGCGGCGAACCCGGGCTGTGGCCCGCGTTCCGGGAACTGACCGCGAAGACGGTCGGCGTCGACCTCACGCACGCCTTCCATCCGGGACAGCCTCATTTTCCCGCGTTCCCCGACGAGCGGCGCGAGATGGTGTTCGACATGGCACGTGGCGACGGGTTCAACGTCCATCGGTACACGATCGTCGGGCAGTGGGGGACACACGTCGACCCGCCCGTGCACTTCGTGGCCGGGGCGCGGACCCTCGACCGGATCCCGGTCGACGAGATGATCCTGCCGCTGGTGGTGCTCGACATCACCGAGCGCGTCGACGCCGATCCGGACGCCACCCCCACCGTGGCGGATGTGGCCGCCTGGGAAGAACGCAACGGGAGCATCCCCGCCGGAGCGTTCGTGGCCCTGCGGACCGGGTGGGGCCGGCGCTGGCCCGACAGGGACGCGATGGCCAACAAGGACGCTGCGGGCATCAGCCACGCCCCGGGCTGGTCGGCGGAGGTGCTGCGCTACCTGTTCGAGCAGGCACAGGTCACCGCGATAGGCCATGAGCAGACCGACACCGACCCCGGCCTCGCCACCTCCGCGGGGGACTTCGGCCTCGAACGGTACGTCCTGGAGCGGGACCGCTGGCAGATCGAGCTGATGGCCAACCTCGACCAGGTCCCCGAGGCCGGCGCACTGATCGTGGCCACCTGGCCCAAGCCCCAGGGCGGATCGGGCTTCCCCGCCCGCGTCTTCGCCCTCTGCCCCACCAGCTGAACCCACTGCGAGACCCCGGCGGACACCCGTCTGCCGGGGTCTTCGCCACGCGAGGAACGGACACCGCCGATGGAACGGCCCGGGCATCTCGACGCGATCGACCAGAAGATCATCAATGAGCTCACCCGCAACGCCCGGCTCTCCCACGCCGAACTCGGGCATCGGGTGCTGCTGTCGCGCAACGCCGTGCGCCAGCGGATCGACCGACTGGAACGTCACGGGCACATCCGCGGCTACACCATCGTCCGCGGCGGCGGGGCCGACGACGGCCAGGACACCGCCTCCGCGTTCGTCCTGGTGTACCGGCAGGACCGGATGCGCGGCGGAGACGTCCTGGCCGCACTCAAGAGCATCCCGGAAGTCGTCATCTGCGACGTGCTCAGCGGCGAGTTCGACCTCATGGTGCGCATCGAGGCCGCCTCGCTGGAACGCGTACGGGGCATCTGGGAGCACATCGCCCAGATGCCCGGAGTACGCGACACGGTGACCGCGCTCACCCTGTCGCAGGTGGTCAACCGCCCGCGGTCACCCTCACGTTCAGGGACATGAGCCGCGCCGCGAGGTGCCTGTCCATCAGCCCCTCCTCCGCGACCAGGTCCGCGACCGCCCCGCCGGACGCCAGCGCACGCTTCGCGATCCGGGCCGCTGCCTCGTAGCCGATGTGCGGGGTCAGCGCGGTCACCGCCGCCACCGAAGCGGTCGCCTGTTGTACCAGCCGCTGCTCGTTGGCGGTGATGCCGTCCACGCACAGCGTTCGCAGCACCCTGCAACCGTGGGTCAGCCATGCGGCGGTCCGCAGCAGCAGATGTGCGATCAGCGGTTCGAACGCGTTGAGCTGCAGCTGCCCGTTGTCGGCGGCCATGGCGATCGAGACGTCCGCGCCCACGGCGGCGAAGGCGATCTGGTTGACCACCTCGGGGATCACGGGGTTGACCTTGCCCGGCATGATCGACGAACCGGCCTGGCGCGGTGGCAGGTTGATCTCCGCGAAGCCCGCCTGAGGCCCGCTGGAGAGCAGCCGCAGATCGCTGCAGATCTTCGACAGCTTGACCGCGGTGCGCTTGAGGACCCCTGACACCTGCAGGAACACGCCGGTGTCGGAGGTGGCCTCGACCAGGTCGGCGGCCGCGGTCCACTCCAGGCCGGTCAGCTGCCGCAGATGCCGCAGCACGGCATCGGCGTAGCCGGGTTCCGCGGTGACGCCGGTGCCGATCGCGGTCCCGCCCAGGTTGGTCTCGGCCAGCAGCGGGAGGGTCTCGCCGATCCTGGCCACGTCCTCGGCCACGGTGGCCGCGAACGCGTTGAACTCCCGGCCCAAAGTCATCGGCACCGCGTCCTGGAGCTGGGTCCGGCCGACCTTGACGACGTGCCCGAACGCGGCGCCCCGGGCGGCGAACGCGCCGCAGAGCGACTCCAGTTCGCCCGTCAGCTCGCGCAGCGCGGCGCTCACGGCGAGTTTCACGGCGGTCGGGTAGACGTCGTTGGTCGACTGGCAGCGGTTGACGTGGTCGAGGGGGGAGATGACGTCGTACCGCCCCCGCTCGAAGGTCATGTGCTCCAGGGCGAGGTTCGCGATCACCTCGTTGGCGTTCATGTTGGTGCTCGTGCCGGCGCCCCCCTGGATGACGTCCACACAGAACTGGTCGTGGTGGCGGCCCGCGGCGATGTCGCGGCAGGCCGCCTCGATCGCCTCCGCCCTGAGCGGCGTGAGCACGCCGATCTCCTTGTTGGCCAGCGCCGCCGCATGCTTGACCCGGGCGAGCGCCACCACGAGGTGGGGATGCGCGCCGACCGGGACCCCGCTGATCGGGAAGTTCTCCAGCGCGCGGGCGGTGTGCACCCCCCAGTACGCGTCGGCGGGGACCTTCAGCTCGCCCAGGGAGTCCCGCTCCGTGCGGAACTCGTCCCGTTCCGTGGCTGTCACCGGCCGGCCGCCGGGTTGACACACACGACCTTGGGCTGCGTCATCTCCTCGTAGGCGAACCGGACACCTTCCCGGCCCATGCTGCCGTACTTGAACCCGCCGAACGGCATGGCGTCGAACCGGTAGTCCGAGGAGTCGTTGACCATGACCCCGCCGGCTTCCAGCAGGCGGGCCGCGGCCATAGCGTGGTCCAGGCTGGAGGTGAAGACACCCGCGTGGAGACTGAAGTCGATCTCGTTCGCGCGGGCCACCCCCTCCTCGAACGAGTCGACCGCCTCGAGCACCACCAGCGGGGCGAAAGCCTCCTTGCGGTACAGGGCGCTGTCCGCGGGCACGTTCTCCAGCACCGTAGGGGTGTAGAGGCTGCCGTCGATCTCGTTCCCGCACAGCAGCACGGCCCCCCGGGCGAGGGCCGCGTCGGTCTTCGCCTTGGCTGCGAGCGCCGCCGCGGGGGTGATCATGGGGCCGACGTCGGTGCGCTCGTCGCAGGGGTCGCCGGTGCGCAGCTGTGCGGTCTTCGCCACGAACGCGTCGCGGAACTCCGCGTAACGCTCCCGGGCGATCAGGATGCGCTGGGTGCCGATGCAGTTCTGGCCGGCGGCCCAGAACGCGCCGGAGACGCAGGCGTCCACGGCGAGGTCCAGGTCGGCGTCGGCCAGCACCAGCACCGGAGCGTTCCCACCGAGGTCCATGGCGAGTTTCTTCAGCCCGGCCGAGCGCGCGATGGCCTCGCCGGTGGTGAACCCACCGGTGAAGGACACCATGCGCACCTCCGGAGAGGCGACGATCGCGGCACCGAGCTCACGACCGCCGTTGACCACGGTGACCACATCCTGCGGCAGGCCCGCCTCGACGAGGGTGTCGACCATCCGCAGCGCCGACAGCGGGGTGAGCTCGGACGGCTTGAGGACGACGGCGTTGCCACCGGCGACGGCCGGGCCCAGCTTGTGCGCGACCAGGTTCAGCGGATCGTTGTACGGGGTGATCGCGGCGATGATGCCCAGCGGCTCCCGGGTGAACCAGCCCTGGCGCGCCTCGGAACCGGCGTAGGCGTCGAAGGGAATCACCTCGCCCGCGTTGCGGCGCGCCTCCGCGGCGGAGAGCGCCAGGGTGTTCACGGCGCGGGCGGCTTCCTTGCGGGCCTGGACGAGGGTCTTGCCCGCCTCCGCCGTGATCAGCCGGGCGAAGGACTCGGCACGCTGGTCCAGCAGCCGGGCCGCACGATCCAGAACGGCGGCACGGGCCGCGCGCGACATGGCCGCGGCGGCGGTACGTCCGCGGCGCGCCCGGACCATGACCTCCTCGACAGAGGAGGCGGCGGTGACGCACACCGATCCGATGGCTTCCCCGGTGTACGGGTTGTGCACGGTCAGGAAGCCCTTGTCGTCGCTGTCGAGGCGGCGGGCCGGGGGCTGGGTGAGCAGGATGTCAGCCACGGAAGGACTCCTTGGAGAGGTGGTGGGTCCCGGCGGCGCCGTGCCGCTGATGGATGGCGATGATGTCGGACACAAGCGCGTACGCGGTCTCGGTGCGGCCGGCGCCGGGGCCGGAGACGGTCACGGTGCCCAGCAGGTCGGTGTGGAAGGCGACCGCGTTCGTCGGCCCGGAGACGGCCGCGAGCGGGTGGTCGGCCGGCAGCGCGGCCGACACCACCCGTGCGTCGACCGAGCCGTCCTCGCGGCGGGTGGCCTGGCCGACCAGTTTCCACCTGAGGCCGCGCGAGGCGGCGTCGCGCATGTCGGCCGGGGTCAGATGCGAGATCCCGCCGCACCGGACGTCCTCCCGGCGCAGGTCGGCGCCCAGCACCTCGTTGGCCAGGATCATGACCTTGAGCTGGACGTCGTGGCCCTCGACGTCCGCGGTGGGGTCGGCCTCGGCGTAGCCGAGCGCCTGGGCCTCCCTGACCGCCTCGGGAAAGTCCACACCCTCCTCGAGACGGCCCAGGATGTGGTTCGAGGTGCCGTTCATGATGCCCTCGACCCCGGTGACGCGCAGACCGGCGAGCAGACGGCCGGCGGTCCGCAGGATCGGGGTCCCACTCAGCACCGATCCCTCGAACTCGAAGCCGACCCCGTGCCGGGCGGCCAGTTCCTTGAGTACCCGGCCGTGCAGCGCGACCGGGCCCTTGTTGGTGGTGCACACGTGCTTTCCCGCTTCGAGGGCCCAGCGCACGTGCGAGAGCGCGGGTTCGCCGTCAGCCGGGTTGGTGAAGGTGGCTTCGACGACGATGTCACCCGGCCCGTCCTGGATCACCTGCTGGTTGCGCGGCTCGCCGCTGCCACCCTCGAGAGTGGAGAAGTCCAGCTCTCCCGGGGCCGTCGCCAGCAGTGCGGCGAGGTCGATGCCATCGGGGCGCACCAGCGAGCCGGCCCTCAGGTCGGTGATGGCCACCACCCGCAGGCCGAACCCGAGTTCGTTCTCCAGTTCGCCGCCGCGCTCGGCTATCAGCTCGGCGAGCGCTCGGTTCACGCCACCGAATCCGATCAGGGCGAGGTCGTATCGGGTCATCGGTCTGTTCCTCTCGTACGGGGACGCTGCTCAGCCTCGCCGCCGCGCGTGTCACCGCCGCCATGCCGATCCGACCGCTCACCATGTCGATGTGCACGGCCCCGCGGCCACTCGTCCTGCGGGCCGCGACGATCAGCTGGCTATAGTGCGGATGTGACAGCGAAGGAACCCAGAACCGGTGCTGCCTCCTCGCTGGCCACGGGCCTGCGGATCATCGACACGGTTCTGGAGAGGGAGACGTCCGGCCGGGCCGGTTTCAACGTCGCCCGGCTCGCCGACGAACTCGGCATCGACCGCAGCAAAGCCTCGCGGATGACTCAGGAACTGTGCGACAGGGGCTTTCTGGAACGCCGTGAGGATTCCACACTGCGCGTCGGCCCGGGATTCTTCTCCCTCGCCCAAGCCCTCCACCAGGGCGTGCTCGGCCGCAGCCGCCCGGTCCTGCGGCGGCTCGCGATCCGGTACGGCGCGAGCGCCCGCTTGTCGGTCCGCGACGGTGCCCTCGTCAGGCTGCTGCGCAGGGAGTCGGCGGCCGGACAGTGGCAGGCCCCGGCCGGCCTGATCACCCCTTGCTGGTGCACCGGGGCGGGACGCGCGCTGCTCATGGACCACACCGAGAAGGAACTCGCGGACCTTCTCGCGGACTACGAACTGATCGGCGTCGGCGGACCGAACGCGGCGCACTCCGCGCAGGAGCTGATCGCGGCCAACGACCATGACCGGCCCACCGGCATGGTGGCCGCGCACGGCGAGTTCGAGCATGGGATCACCGAGTACGCCGTGCCCGTCCGCGACCGCCACTCACGCATCTTCGCGGCCATCGCGGTACTCGGCAGGCAACCGGACCTGCAACCCCACGAGGCCGCGATCCGCACCGATCTGACAGCCGCGGCCTCGACTCTCGAGCAGCTCCTCGACGCCGGGCCGAGGACTTCGCCCTGATCCGCCGACGTGGGGCGCCCTCCGTTCGCGGAGGGCGCCCCGCCCGTCTCACGGCACCTTCACCCACTGCGCCTTGCTGGGCGTGCCCCGGTCGTCGTCGACGAACAGCATGTACCAGCCCGACTGGACCAGGTTGCGGTTCTTCGGCACCGTCACCGTGATCTTGTTGCCGGACGTCTTGAAGTCCAGCGCGATCGACCGCTGGTCGACGTCCGTGACATGCGTCGTCGCGCTCGGCCGGATCAGCCGTACCTTCTTGACCGCCGAGGCCTGCGGCGAGGTGAAGGTGCCCGAGCCGCCCCGCGCGATGGTCTGCGGGCCCCCGGACAGCGACGGGCGCGAGTCGCGGTACAGGTAGGGCGGCGTGTAGATCTCGATGCGCTGCTCGAACTTGCCCGGCTTGGTGTTGGCCTTGTCGGCGTAGAGCGAGTCCGAGCCGAAGAACATCACGCGGCCGTCGGGCAGCAGGATCGAGCCGGAGTGGTAGTTGCGCCCCACCAGCGGGTCGGCGACCCGGTCGAAGGTGTTGGTGTCCGGGTGGTAGATCCGCGCCTGGAGGATGTTGGAGGCGCCGCGCCCGCGGTAGTCCTGCGAGCCGCCCGACACCAGCACGGTGTCGTCGGGCAGCACCGAGGACTGCGGGTAGCGGGTGCCCTTCTCCAGCGTCGGCCCGTCCACGAACTTCGGGTTCTTCGCCTTCAGGTCGATCAGCCGCGTCTTGTTGCTGGACAGCTTGGACTCGCCGACCCCGCCGCCGCCGATCACCATGAACTTCTCGTCCTGCGCCGGCGGCAGCAGTACCGTGCCGGACGTCTCCATCCGGTCGGCGTCGCTCAGGCCGGTCAGCTTGCTGAACTTGTTGCCGGCCACGTCCCAGACGCCCGGGTCACGGCCGACGTTGTCCGGCCCGTAGCCCGCGTTCGAACCCGAGTAGAAGATCTTGCCGTTCTGCATCAGGAACAGCGCGGGGTAGGTCGGGAACTGACGGATCGTTGACGTGTACGTCCACTTCCTGGTCTTCGGGTCGAAGATCTCGTTCTTGCCCGGCACCAGCTGGCCGATGTCGTCGAGGCCGGAGACGCTGAGGATCCTGCCGTCGCTCAGTGTGGTGAGCGTCGGGTACCAGCGGGCCTCGTTCATCGGGTCGACCTTGATGTACTTCTCGGCGACCGGGTCGAACTCGAAGGCGTCCCGAATGCCCTGGAAGTCCTTCTTGTCCAGGGCGAGCTTCTGCGCGATGCCGTAGGTGTTGCGCGCGTCGGCGCCGGTCAGGCCCTGGATGCGGTAGTTGTCCTGGGTGCCGGTCTCGTACTTGCTGCCGCTGCTTCTGGCTTCGACGTAGATGCGGCCGAGACCGGGGTCGTTGCGCAGGAAGACGCCGGTCTTCGGGTCGAACACCTTCTTCGCGCGCGGCACCAGCACCGGGTCCTTCGACACGAAGGTCTTGCCGTTCTCGCGGCCGGTGAACTTGGTGCCCGCCGGCAGCGTGATCGGCTTGTCCGGGTTCTCGTTGTGCACGACCATCAGGCCGCCGGCCTTGGTGACGTCACCCTTGAGCTTCTCGTACCGCTTGGTGCCGCCGGCGATCAGCAGGTTGCCGTTGGCGAGCTGGGTGTGGCCGGTGCAGAACAGGTCCTTCGGCGTCGGCACCTTCTTGATGGTGCCCTTGACGGGGTCCCAGATACGGGTGTCGTACTTCTTGGCGTCGAAGTTGTCCTGGTTGTTGCCGGAGCCCGCGATCAGCAGCACCTTGCCGGTGCGCAGGAGCGCCGCGTGGATGGTGTCCTGGCGGTACTCCTCGGGGAACTCGACGATGTCCCAGTGGCCGTTGTCCGCTTTGTACTCGGGCTTGTCGATCTGGTACTGGTGGTATTTCTCGGTCCCGAAGCGGTAGAGCCACGGCCCGTTCATCCCGGCCAGCGCGAGCACCACCGCCGTGCCTATCGCGAGTCGACGGGCGCGGCGGCGGCCTGCACGGTCGTTCATTCCTTACGTCCCCCAAGTCCACCAAGGGCGATCTGCATGGTCTGGTCGTTGCCTCCGTCGGAGGCGGCCCAGCTCGGCTTCGGCTGCGGGGCGTGTCCGCCGTGCGCCGCCTGCTGCCCGGGCAGCGGCTGCGGCTGGTATCCCGGCGGCACCGCGTCCTGCGGCTCCGCCGGTGTCGGCGCCGGAGCCGGGGGCCGCTTCTTCGCCTGACGCAGTTCGTAGCGCCACGCGAAGATCGGCGAGGCGGTGATCAGCAGGGCGAACGTGGCCCAGGTGATCATCGCCGGGTGCGAGTGCCCGAGGACCAGACCGGCGGCGATCGACCCGGCGAAGACCAGGATGAAGAACAGGTGGATGCGGAACGTCCCGAACAGCGTGTCGGGACTCGCCGAGTCGCCCTTCGGCGTCACCACGAACTTGCTCTTGCGGCGCAGCACGGCGTCCATCAGGGAGCGTGCGTAGATGGGCGCCGACAGGGCCGACATCACCATGCCCGCCACGCCGCCGGAGCCCTCCGGCTCGTGCGGGGAGACGTTGTGCCGGCGGTTCCAGACGTACAGGCCGATCTGCAGCGCCGAGGCGTTGCCGTACAGCATCAGCCAGACGGTCGGGTCGATGTTCACGCCCGAGGCGCCCAGGCCCAGGAACAGCGCACAGCTCAGCGCCGCCAGGATCCAGTTCAGAGCCGACATCGGGTAGAAGATGATCATCATCGTGTAGTTGAAGAGCTTGCCCGGCGGCAGCGTGCCCCAGCCCTTCCAGTACTGCGTGAGGATCGTCTCGTAGGTGCCCCGCGACCAGCGCAGCTGCTGGGTGAAGAAGTCCGTCCAGGCGCCCGGGCCCTCACCGACGGCGAGCACGTCCGGCGTGTACACCGAGCGCCACTTCTTCCCCGTCGCCGGGTTCTTGTGCCGGTGCATCTCGAAGCCGGTGGCCATGTCCTCGGTGATCGAGTCGTACAGGCCGCCGATCTGCTTGATCGCCTTGATGCGTACGGCGTTCGACGTGCCCACGAACATCGGGGCGCCGTAGCGGTTGCCGGCGCGCTGGATGAGCGCGTGGAAGAGGAACTGCTGCGACTCGGCGGCCTTGGTGATCGGGTTGTCGTAGTTGCCGTAGACCTGCGGGCCGATGACGAAGCCGACGTCCGGGTCGCGGAAGAAGCCGAGCATCCGCTCCAGGTAGTTCGGCAGCGGCACATGGTCGGTGTCGACGGAGGCGAAGAAGTCGTAGTCGTCGCCGTGCGCCTCGAGCCAGGCGTTGTAGTTGCCGTGCTTGGTCTTGGCGCGGTGCGGGCCCTTGGGCTGGTTCCACTTGGCGACGCCCTTGCGGGAGAAGTGGTGCACGCCCAGGCGCGCGCACACCTCCTTGACCTCCGGGTCGTCGCCCTCGTCGAGCAGCCAGACGTGCAGCAGGCCCCGGTGGCGCAGCCGGACTGCGGCCTCCAGGGTCTTCGTCACCATCTCCAGCGGCTCCTTGCCGGGCACGAAGGAGGTGAGGAAGGCCACTTTGGTGCCGGTCTCCGGCACCACCGGAACGGGGTCGCGGGCGACCAGCGTGGCGTGTGCGTTGGACATCACGTTCATGCAGCGGAAGAACTCGATCAGGCCGATCGAGACGAGCATGACGACGTCGAGCGCCGGCAGGAAGTCGAAGGCGGGGTAGTCACGCTCGGTCCAGTGCTCCGGCTGGAGCAGCCAGGCCAGCAGGACCAGCGACAGCAGCGGCGCCGCGCCCAGCATGAGCGCGGCCCGGACGCGGTGCGGCTCCTGCGACAGCAGCGAGCGGTACTGGACCCGGTAGGGCTTGTTCGGGTCGGGCTGGGTGAGGGGGCCTGCCAGCCGGCTGTAGTGCTCGTAGTCGTATTTCGGCAGGGTCTTCTTGATCCGGCGGAACGTCCCCGTGTTGCCGCTCCGGTGCGAAGGCACCCGGAGCTGGGTGGTGTCTGACGGGTCCTGGCCCGGTCGGGCGCCCGTCGGCGTCGACGTCATGAGTCATCCCCCCACACGCAGGTGACCGCGTGTCGTGTCGGTTCCTTACCGTCTGCACGAGTCCCCCTCGACTCCGTACAGGCGTATCAGTGGCGGGCCGCAGAAACCACGCTTTCCACACGTATGGACATGGAACCGCGACCTTCCGGTTGCATGATGCCCCCCTCGGCACCGCCCCGTGAACGGGACCCCTCTCCCCGCGGACCCGGCAACCGGCTCCTTGCCCCCCAAGTGCCGCGCTGCCGCCGTACCTTGCACGACAGGGTTCTACGGCGTTCGGCATGATCGCAAGATGCGCAACGCGGTGTTTACCGGGCATACGCGTTCATTGCGGCATCTGTGGGTGGCAGCTGGACCGATTGTGGACGGACCCGCGCGGATGTCGGCCCATTGCTTCCGTGCCGCCTCCTTCACCCTCGCCCGGCCCAATAGAGCAGAGGGCCCCCCGTTCCCACGGAGGGCCCTCTGCTCGTCTGTGCGCCGCCAGGGACTCGAACCCCGGACCCGCTGATTAAGAGTCAGCTGCTCTAACCAACTGAGCTAGCGGCGCCTGCTGACGCGGCAACTCTACCGGATGCCGGAGGGTGCTCCCGACCACCGGGTCCCCGGGCGGGTGCCGCGGGCGTCCGGGTACATCATTCGGACCGTCAACATGCGGGTTGCGGCGACGGTTGGGAGACTGATCGACGTGCACAGGCGCCGTCATTTCCGCAGGAAGTGTGAGGGGAATCGCATGGGGACTCCGGTATTCGAGGAATTCGATCCCGCGAGCGACTGCGACTGCCCCGGATGCGCGCACTGGCGCCGCGTCCTGCCGTATTCCCCGGCCGCCCGGTGCGCGGCCCACCCGGCCGCGCGGCGCGTCGTGATCGTCGCGGCCGCCGCCTCCGCCGCCCTCACCGCGGGGCACACCGCACCCGCTCTCGCCGCTCCGCACGCCCCCCACCGGCCGGGCGTCCTCGCAGGTGACGAGTCCGGAACACCGCAGGGGGGCAGGGCCCCGCTGCACGGTCCGGCGGGCCGTCCCGCGCTGCCCGCGGCGCCCGTGCGGATGCCGAAGACCACCCGTACGGAGATCATCAGCCGGGCGAGGACCTGGGTCGCCGCGCAGGTGCCGTACAGCATGTCCGACTACTGGTCCGACGGTTACCGGCAGGACTGCTCGGGCTTCGTGTCGATGGCCTGGAGCCTGCCCGCGAACGAATGGACGGGCAGCCTCGGCAAATACGCGGAGCGCATTTCCAAGGAGGAACTCCAGCCCGGCGACATACTGCTGTTCCACAACCCGGACAACCCCGAGAAGGGCTCGCACGTCGTTCTTTTCGGCGGCTGGACGGACGACACGCACGCCTCCTACGTCGCCTACGAGGAGACTCCGCCGTACGCCCGCCGCCGGACCACTCCCTATGCCTACTCGAGCAATTCGGACCGCTACCTGCCCTACCGGTACAAGGGAGTCGCGGCGGGCGCGGCGGGCGCGAACCCCGGCACGCCGGCCGCGACGGCCTATCCGGGCGCGGCGTACTTCGGCCCCGGCGCGAGCAACGCGTACGTCACCCGGCTCGGGCAGCTGCTCGTGGCGCGCGGCGGCGGGCGCTTCTACACGTCGGGTCCGGGGCCGCTGTGGACGGACGCGGACCGGCGCGCCACCCAGGCCTTCCAGCTGGCGCAGGGCTGGCGCGGCGCGGACGCCGACGGGCTGCCGGGCCCGCGGACCTGGGAACTGCTGGTCACCGGCAAGGGCAGGGGCATCCCCGCGGTGACCGCCGGGCCGCCCGCCTCGCACGGCGTACCCGGCTATCCGGGGCGCGCGCTGTTCCGGCCGGGTGCGAGCAACGAGTACGTCACCCGGCTGGGACGGCGACTGGTGGAGAGGGGGTTCGGCGACTTCTACGCCGCCGGGCCCGGGCCGCGCTGGGGCGAGGCGGACCGGCGTGCCGTGGAGGCGTTCCAGCGCGCCCAGGGCTGGCGGGGCGGCGCGGCGGACGGCTACCCGGGACCGGAGACCTGGCGCCGCCTCTTCTCCTGACCCACCCCGTCCGATCCACCCGGTCCGGCCCACCCCGTCCGGTCCACCTGACCCGACCCACCCGGGCTGGGGGGGGGGGGGGGGGGGGGGGGGGGGGGGGGGGGGGGGGGGGGGGGGGGGGGGGGGGGGGGGGGGGGGGGGGGGGGGGGGGGGGGGGGGG